>NZ_JBFBJT010000103.1:0-26007 GCF_040686175.1 Streptomyces sp. NPDC086077
GCCCGCCGTCGTCCCCCTCCGACGCGGCAGCCGCCCGGAACGTTTGGTCAGCGCGTCGTCCGGAACGTGCGGCGGTACGCCTGCGGTGAGACGCCGATCGCGGCGTGCAGGTGCTGGCGCAGGGACGCGCCGGTGGCGAAGCCGACCTGGCCGGCGATGCTGTCGACGGGGAGGTCGCTGGACTCCAGGAGGTTCCGGGCACGCGCGACGCGCTGCTGGATGAGCCAGCGGCCCGGGCTGACACCCACCTCGTCGTGGAAGCGGCGGGCGAAGGTGCGCAGGCTCATCCGGGCGTGGCCGGCGAGGTCGGACAGGGTCAGCGGTTCGCCGAGGCGTTCGAGGGCCCAGACGCGGGTGGTGGCCGTGCTCGTGGCACCGGTGTCGGGCACCGGCCGCTCGATGTACTGGGCCTGGCCGCCCTCCCGGAACGGCGGCACGACACAGCGCCGTGCGACGGCGTTGGCGAGACGGCTGCCGTGGTCCTTGCGCACGAGGTGGAGGCAGACGTCGACACCGGAGGCGGCTCCGGCGGAGGTCAGGACGGGGTCGTCATCGACGAAGAGGACGTCGGGGTCGAGCTCGACGTGCGGGAACATCCGCCGGAACAGGTCGGCGAGGTGCCAGTGCGTGGTGGCCCTGCGGCCGTCGAGCAGGCCGGCGGCGGCCAGCACGAAGGCGCCGGTGCAGATCGAGACGATGCGGGTGCCGGGCCGGATCCGGGCGAGCGCGGCCCGCACCTCGTCGGGCACCTGGTCGGTCAGGAACTCCTGCCCGACCGGGGGAATCACCACCGTGTCCGCCGCGGCCAGGGCATCGGGACCCCGCTCGACGGTGATCGAGAAGTCGGCGTTGGTGCGTACCGGCCCACCGTCCGCGCTGCACGTCCGGACGTCGTACCGGCCGTCCGCCGCGCCGAAGATCCGGCTGGGGATGCCCAGTTCGAAGGGGTACACGCCGTCGAGGGCCAGCACCACGACCCGTTCCACACGCTGCATGGCACGATCTTATCGAAGGTTGGCAATCGTGCCATTTTCCGAGCGGGCGGGCCCGGGCAGGCTGGGTCACCATGAGCGATGTGGACACCATGCGAGTCATCACCCAGGACGTCCTCGGCGGCCCCGAGGTCCTCCGGCAGACAGAGGTGCCGCGGCCGGCCCCGCGGCCGAACGAGGTGCTGGTCCGGGTACGGGCCGCCGGCGTCAACCCGACCGACTGGAAGCACCGCGCCACCGGCGGTTTCCTCGGCGAACCGCCCTTCACCCTCGGCTGGGACGTCTCGGGCGTCGTCGAGGCGACCGGTGTCGGCGTGGCCCTCCACCAGCCGGGCGACGAGGTCTTCGGCATGCTGCCCTACCCCTTCGGCCACGGCTCGCACGCCGAGTACGTGATCGCACCGGCCCGTGCCCTCGTCCCGAAGCCCGCGGGGCTCGACCACACGCAGGCGGGCGCGCTGCCGCTGGTCTCGCTGACCGCGTGGCAGGCGCTGGTGGAGCGGGCGGACCTGCGGCCCGGCCAGCGGGTGCTGATCCACGCCGCGGCGGGCGGCGTCGGGCATGTGGCCGTGCAGATCGCCAAGGCCCGGGGCGCGTACGTGATCGGCACGGCGAGCGCGGGCAAGCACGACTTCCTGCGCGAGATCGGCGTGGACGAGCCGGTCGACTACCGGACGACCGACTTCGTGGAGGCCGTCCACGACGTCGACGTGGTGCTCGACACCATCGGCGGCGACCACTCCGTGCGCTCGCTGCGCGTGCTGCGCCCGGGCGGCCTCGTGGTGTCGATCCTGCCGGTCGGGTCGGACGACTTCTTCGAGGAGGCCGGGCGGCTCGGCGTACGGGCGATCCGGATGCTGGTGGACGCCGACCAGCACGGCATGAAGGCGATCGCGGAGCTGGTCGAGGACGGGCGGCTGCGGCCGGCGATCGCGGGGACCTTCCCGCTGGCCGAGGCCGCCAAGGCGCACGAGATCGGCGACACCGGCCGGACCACGGGAAAGCTGGTGCTGCTGGGCGACTGACCCGAGCGCGCGACGACCGACGGCCCGCCAGGCTCTCACCAGGATCTGGCGGGCCCTCTCGTAACACTTCGTTCAAGTAGCGAAGAAACTCAGCCGTGTTTCGAAGACATATGTCAATCGAACATGCTGCAATGCTTTCCATCGAGGGTAACTTGCAGGGCAGGGCCCGCAGTTGCGGGTCCACCGGCACCGGTGGGAGGTGAGGTCGACGTGGAGCGGAACACCGCGCCGCTCACCCGTCATCTGCGGGTCCACCGGGAACACGGGCACACCGTCCTGGAGTTCCGCGGCGAGATCGACATCGCGGCGGCGGCGGAGATCCTCCCCCACCTCGACGACCTGACCGCGCGGCCCGGCGCCCGGATCGTGATCGACCTCGGCCCGGTCGAGTTCTTCGACTGCTCCGGGCTGCGCCTGCTGCACCGGGCGCACAGCCGGGTGCTCGCCCACGACGGGCAGTTGCACCTGGTGTGCGACCACCCCATGACCCTGCGCGTGCTGCGGGTCACCGGGCTGCACCGCCTGCTGCCGCCGCTGCCCACGCTGGACGCGGCCCTCCGGCGGCCCGGGACGCCCACGGTCTGACGCCGGGCCGCCGGCGCGCTCCCCGTCTCCCCCACCGCACCCGCATCGGTCGTACATGGGTCGACCAACCGGACTGGCGGCGCATTTGGCGGGCATGGGGGAGAGCAGGAAGGAGGACCGTCGCCCATGACGACTTCGATGAAGCGCATGCCCGGTTGGGCGAAGGCACTGAGCGCCGTCGTAGTGGTGCTCGTCGTGCTGTTCGCCGGGATCCGGCTGAGTGTGCTGCCGGGCCTGAAGGACCTGTTCGGCACGGAGACCCACGACCGCTCGGGGCCGGCCCTGCTCAAGTCGATCCAGGACATGAGCCGTTACGACGCCGCCTCCGGCAACTTCCAGGTCGTCGTGGACCTGGAGAAGGACACCAAGTACCTGCCCGACGCCCTGCGCGGCACCCGCACCCTGTACATCGGGGCGGGCACCGTCGACGCCTACGTCGACCTCGGCAAGGTCGGCGAGGACGACGTGACGGTCGACGAGGACCGTACGTCCGCCACGCTGCGGCTGCCGCACGCGGCACTCGGCAGGCCGGCACTCGACCCCGACCGCTCCTACGCCGTCTCCAAGCAACGCGGTCTGTTCGACCGGCTCGGCGACCTGTTCTCGGACAACCCCAACGGCGAACAGGCCGTGCAGCAGCTCGCGGTGCGCCACATCCGTGACGCGGCCGAGGAGAGCGAACTCACCAGGCGCGCCGAGAGCAACACGACCGGCATGCTCAAAGGCCTGCTGGGCTCGCTCGGTTTCAAGGAGGTCGAGGTCACCTACGGAACCTGATCAGGGCCCAAGGACTCCGGGCAGGGCGAGGGCGCCGAGCAGGGTGGCACCCACCAGCAGCCAGGCCACGTAGTCCCCGACGTGCCCGGACTGCAGGCGCCGCAACGGCAGCGCCCAGTCCGGGGCGGCGAGCAGCTTCGGCCGGGTCACGGCCACCGCGGCCAGCCCCACGGCGAGCCCCGTCGAGAGCAGGCCCAGCACGACGCCGAGCGGCGTCCAGTGCACGGGCACGACGGCGCCGCCGGAGCCCGCCTCGTTCACCACGTGCGCCACCGCCTCGGCGAAGCCGGGGACCGCCCCGGCGGCGAGCGCGCCCGCGAGCAGCGACGCCGGGACGGCGGTCATGGGCCCAGGAAGACCCGCCCGGCCACCCGCAGGACCGCGGCCGCCGTCAGCGCCGAGGCGACGACGTACAGCCCGGCGAGCGCGCCGCCCGTCGCCTCCTCCGCGACCGACTTGCCGAGCGACCCGGCGAACGGCGGCAGCCCGGCGAGGGCCAGCGTCTGGCCTTGCGGACGGTGAGCAGCAGCAACAGCGGGGTGACGGCGGAACCGACGGCCAGTTGCGACAGGCCGACGTCGGGGGCCTGGAGGGCGGTGAACAGCACGGCGGGCACCACACCGAGGACAGCCAGCACCAGCGCCTGGCGCACCGGGTCACGGACCGCGACGGCGAGGGTGGCGCAGCCGGCCACGAGCAGCAGCGCCACGACGACGACGGGGTCAGCCACCGCGCACCCCCCGGATGCCGCCGGTCAGCGCACGGGTGGCGACCACGTTCCCGCCGACCAGCAGCGCCCCGACAACCAGGAGCTTGACCGTCGCCCGGCCGGGAGCGGTCACCGCACACAGCGCCGGCACGACGGCCGCGCCGAGAGCCGCCGTCGCCCAGGTGGGCCACCAGCCGCGCGGCGGGTGCTCGGCCAGTTCGTCGGCGACGAGCCGGGCGAACACGAGCGTGCCGACCGGGCCGAGCAAGGCGAGGGCCAGCGCCACATCGACGGAGGCCGGACGCCCGTAGGCCCGGGAGAGCATGGGGGGCCACCTCCGCGGGCTCTTCAGGTCACTCGGCGTCATCAAAGCACCGGCCCCGCAGATGGGTGGGACGGCGCGCGGGTCCCGCGGGCGGTGTGCCCCTGCGGGACAAAGGGAAACCGGTACCGCATCTCTGCGGGGTCCGGGGGTAATCGCGTTGTTGGCCAAGGCAAGTTGAACTCTGGAGGACCGAGTGGCCCGTTCAGCATTGCTGTCCCGCGTTCTGACGCGCCCGCGACTCGCCAAGCGGTCCGCCGCCGCGCCTGCCGCCGGGCGGACCGCCGAACCATCCGCCGCCAAGCGGTTCACCAGGGCTCTTGCCAAGCGGCCCGCCGAGCCGTCCGCCAAGCGGTCCGCGCCGGCAGCCGCGAAGCGGCCCGCGAAGACAACCGCCAAGCGGTCCGGGAAGACCTCCGCCGAGCGCTCCGCCAAGGGGGATCCGAAGCCGCGGCGCCCGCTGCTCGCGGTGATCGGCCGGGCGATGGCGATGACATGTGCCTTCGCCTTCATGGTCGCCTTCGCCGTCGTGCTGGCCAAGCTGACCCTGCAACCCTCCCCGGCGTCGGAGGCGCTGACGCACACCAACCTGCGTCCCGGCGACTCCCTGCAGGCCTATCTGGACCAGCCGCAACTGCGGGACGCGGTGAAGCAGATCGGCGGCAACCTGCTGCTCGGGGTGCCCTTCGGGGTGCTGGTGCCGGTGCTCGCGCCGCGGGCCCGGGGGATCGTCCGGGTGCTGCTGCTCACCGCGGTCGTGATGCTGGCGGTGGAGCTGGTGCAGGGGGCGATGATCACGGGCCGCGCCTTCGACATCGACGACGTCATCCTCAACACGACGGGCGCGCTGGCCGGGTACCTGCTGGTGGGGCGCCGCCTCGGGCGGGCGGTGCACGCGCGGCGCTGACGGTCTCAAGTCCTGGTCTGGGCCAAGGTATTGACGCGTTCTTACCTCATCTCTTAAATCAAGGGGAATCCTTCACCCCCCACCTCAGTCGGCGCTCCCGTGCGCGGGGCGCCGCCGGAAGGGAAGGCCGTGGCTTCCCCACGACTGTTCCGCAGATGCCTGCTCGGCGCGCTGTCCGCCGTACTGGTCGCCTCCGCTGCCGTCGCCGCGCCCGCCGCCCAGGCGGAACCGGCCGGCGTCCAGGCGGTGACGTTCTCCGACACCTTCGACGGTCCCGCCGGTGCGGGGGTCAACTCCTCCAGGTGGCAGATCGAGACCGGCGACAACGTCAACAACCACGAGCGGCAGTACTACACGGCCGGCACCAACAACGCCGCGCTCGACGGCCAGGGCCATCTGGTGATCACCGCCAAACGTGAGAACCCGGCGAACTACCAGTGCTGGTACGGGCGTTGCGAGTACACCTCGGCCCGGCTCAACACCGCCGGGAAGTTCACCGCGCAGTACGGGCACGTCGAGGCCCGGATGAAGCTCCCGCGCGGGCAGGGCATGTGGCCGGCGTTCTGGATGCTCGGCACCCCGGTCAACTGGCCGGACTCGGGCGAGATCGACATCATGGAGAACGTCGGTTTCGAGCCCTCGACCGTGCACGGCACGATCCACGGCCCCGGCTATTCCGGTTCGGGCGGCATAGGCGCGGCGTACTCCCTGCCGAACGGGCAGGCCTTCGCGGACGGCTTCCACACCTTCGCCGTCGACTGGGCGCCCGACTCCATCACCTGGTCCGTGGACGGCAACGTGTACCAGCGCCGCACCCCCGCCGACCTGGGCGGGCGGTCCTGGGTGTTCAACAAGCCGTTCTTCCTGATCCTCAACCTCGCGGTCGGCGGCTACTGGCCGGGCGACCCGAACGGCTCCACGGTCTTCCCGCAGCAGCTGGTGGTGGACCACGTGACGGTGTCCACGAGCGACTCCCCGACGGGCGGCGGAATCCGGGGCCTGGCCGGAAAGTGCGTGGACGTCGCCGGGGCGAGCTCCGCCAACGGCACCCCTGTACAGCTCTACGACTGCAACGGCACCGCCGCCCAGACGTGGTCGGTGGGCGGCGACGGCACGATCCGTGCCCTCGGCAAGTGCCTGGACGTCGCGAGCGGCGGCACTGCGGACGGCTCGCTCGTCCAGCTGTGGGACTGCAACGGCTCCGCCGCCCAGAGATGGGTCGTCACCGCGGCACGCGACATCGTCAATCCGCAGGCCGACAAGTGCCTCGACGTCAGCGGCAACAACTCGGCCAACGGCACCCGGCTGCAGATCTGGACCTGCACCGGCGCGGCAAACCAGAAGTGGACCGTCGGCTGAGGCGGGCACTGCGAACCCCGCGCCGACGGCATGATCCGCAGGGCAGGCCCTAGCGCGGGGTCCAGTGGAACTTGTCGCCGCCGACCCAGCGGACCACGTCCGGGTCGTCCAGGTCGTGGACCGTGATACCGAAGGCGGCGGCAGTCTCCAGGACGTCGGTGACGGCCCGCGCCGCACCGACCACTTCACCGTCGATCTGCACGATGCGAAACGGTGGACTGCCGGGTTGGACGCCGAGCACCATGATCCGCGGGTGGGAGATGTAGGGGCTCGCGATTTCGGTCATGACATAGAGCGTAGAGCGGATCCGGCCATCGCGACCGTTGTGCGGTGGCCGGCCGGTGGCGGCCCTCGTGGGGCTGGGGAACGCTGGAGGGTGACCCGGAGGAGGTGGCGATGGATCCCGTCGAGGCACTGGGCCGGATCGCCTTCCTGCTGGAGCGGTCGCTGGCGCCGACGTACCGCGTGCGCGCCTTCCGCACCGCCGCCCGCGTGGTGACCGAGCTGCCCGAGGAACAACTGCGGGCGCGGGTGACGGCGGGGTCGCTGGAGTCCCTCAAGGGCATCGGCCCGAAGACCGCGCAGGTGGTGCGGGAGGCGCTGGCCGGGCAGGTGCCGGGGTATCTGGCGCAGCTGGAGGACGAGGCCGGGCGGGCTCGGCCCGTGCAGGGCGGTGAGACCTTGCTGGCGCGGCTGCGCGGGGACTGCCATGTGCACTCCGACTGGTCGGACGGCGGCAGCCCGATCGACGAGATGGGCCGGACCGCCGCGGCGCTCGGCCACGAGTGGACCGCGCTGACCGACCACTCCCCCAGACTGACCGTGGCGCGCGGGCTGTCGGCCGAGCGGCTGCGCGAGCAGCTGGACGTGGTGGCCGCCCTCAACGAGACCTGGGCGCCGTTCCGCCTGCTCACCGGCATCGAGTGCGACATCCTGGACGACGGCTCGCTCGACCAGGACCCGGAGTTGCTCGCGCGACTGGACGTCGTGGTGGTGTCCGTGCACTCCAAGCTGCGCATGGACGCGCGCGCCATGACCCGGCGCATGGTGCGGGCCGTCCGCGATCCGCACGCCGACGTCCTCGGGCACTGCACCGGGCGGCTGGTGACCGGGCGGGGGCGGCCGGAGTCGGAGTTCGACGCGGACGAGGTGTTCGCCGCGTGCGCCGAGTCCGGCACGGCGGTGGAGATCAACAGCCGCCCCGAACGGCTCGACCCACCCCGCCGGCTGCTGCGCCGGGCAGTGGCGGCCGGCGTGCTCTTCTCGATCGACACCGACGCGCACGCGCCGGGGCAGCTGGACTGGCAGATCATGGGCTGCTCCCGGGCCGAGGAGTGCGGCGTACCGGCGGAGCGCGTCGTGACCACCTGGTCGGCCGGTGAACTGCTCGCCTGGACGCGGGAGAGACGGGTGCCGGCCGGGGTGGGATGAGGCCGCGCCCTTTGCTCACCGGGCCGCGTCCCCGCTCACCGGGCGGCTCACTGCTTATCGGGCCGCGCGCGTGGTACTCGGGCGGCCCGACAGGGACCGACGACCAGGACCGACGCGTGCCGACGCACGCCGGTGAGGAAGGGAGCGGACAGACCACCATGGACCGCGCCGCCGTGTTCGACGTCGACGGGACGCTCGTCGACACCAATCACCTGCATGTCGTGACCTGGTGGGAGGCCTTCCGGCAGGCGGGTCATCGGATCCCGACGCACGCCATCCACCGGGCGGTGGGCCTGGGTTCCTCGGACCTGATCGCGCATCTGCTCGGCGACGACCGGCACAGGGGCCAGGACGAGGAGCTGAGCACCGCCCACAAGGTCCTCTACGGGCAGTACTTCGACCGGCTGCCCGCGCTGGCCGACGCCGGCCGGCTGCTGCGCCGGCTGCACCGGGACGGCTGGGCCGTGGTGCTCGCGACCTCGGCGGGCGGCGCGGAACTGACCGCGCTGCGCCACGCGATCGACGCCGACGAAGCGATCACCGCGACGGCGAGCGCGGACGACGTGGCGGAGGGCAAGCCCGCGCCGGAGCCGGTCGAGCAGGCGCTGGAACTCGCCGGTGTGCCCGCCGAGCGGGCGGTGTTCATCGGCGACACCGTGTGGGACATGCGGGCCGGTAGCCGGGCCGGGGTGCGGTGCGTGGGCGTGCTGTGCGGCGGGATTCCGCGGGCCGACCTGGAGGAGGCCGGGGCTGACGCCGTCTACGACGATCCCGCGCATCTGCTCGCCTCTCTTCCGGAGCTGAGCGGCGGGACGCCCAGGTGACGGAGGTCACGCCCATCGTGGGCGGCGTGGTGGAACACCGGGGAGCGGTTGCCCGTTGAACCACACGTGGGTGCGGATGGGACAGTGTCCCCGGGCCTCACCTTCTGCCCACAGGGACGATCGTTCGGCTGAAGCCCTGTGGAGCCTTTCGCCGAGAGGCGACCGCCATCCGTGCCCGCCCACAGACCGCCCCGACCGGAATCCCCCGTCCGGTCGGGGCTTTCTCTTTTCCCTCTCGCGCCCTCCGGGGCGCGTGCGGGCCGCCGCGGCCGGGTACTCGGAGCGCTCCACCGCAGGGGCATGCCCGAGAGGAGAGCGACGTGAGCATCGAAGCGGGCAGCAGGATCGTGGTCACGGGCGCCACCGGCAACGTGGGTACCAGCGTGGTGCGTCTCCTGTCCGAGGATCCGCAGGTCGGCTCGGTACGGGGCCTGGCGCGCCGGCTTCCCGCGTGGGCGCCGCCGAAGACGGACTGGGCGGCGGTCGACGTGGCCTCGGAACAGGCCGATCTCGTCAAGGAGTTCCTCGGCGCCGATGCCGTGATCCATCTGGCCTGGGCCTTCCAGCCGACGCACGATCCCGCGCGCACCTGGCGCACCAACGTGCTGGGCAGCATCCGGGTGTTCGACGCGGCCGCCTCCGCGGGCGTGCCCACCCTCGTCCACGCCTCCTCGGTGGGCGCGTACTCGCCGGGGCCCAAGGACCACGCCGTGGACGAGTCCTGGCCGACGCACGGCTGGCCGGACGCCGCGTACTGCCGGGAGAAGGCCTATCTGGAACGCACCCTGGACACCTTCGAGCGTGACCACCCCGGGGTGCGGGTGGTGCGGATGCGGCCCGCGTTCCTGTTCAAGCGGGAGTCGGCGAGCGAGCAGCGGCGGATCTTCGCCGGCAAGTTCCTGCCGGGGCCACTGGCGCGTCCCGAGCTGCTGCCGTTCCTGCCGGACATCCCGGGACTGCGGGTGCAGGCGCTGCACACCGACGACGCGGCGAGGGCGTACCAGCAGGCGGTGGGCTCGGACGTGCGGGGCGCCTTCAACCTCGCGGCCGACCCGCCGGTCGACGCCGCGCTCCTGGCCGAGCTGCTGGGCAGCCGCCCGGTACGGCTGCCCCGGACCGCGGCCCGCTCGGCGATCGCAGCCGCGTGGGGGCTGCATCTGCTGCCCGCCTCCCCGCACCTCTTCGACGCCGTCCTGCGGCTGCCGCTGATGGACTGCACACGCGCCCGCACGGAACTGGGCTGGCGGCCGACGCGCACGGCGCCCGAGGTGATCGAGGAGTTCCTGCACGGGCTCCAGGAGGGTGCGGGGGCGCGCACGGAGCCGATGCGGGGGCGGAAGGTGGGCTGAAACACCCCGGCGCGCCCTGCGGCCCGCCCCTGAAGGGACCGCCGCCCCGGCTCCGTCAGTCCGGTGACTCGTCCGGCGCCGGGTGTTCGGGATGGACCGTGGCGGACCGCGGCGCCCGCCTGCCCGTGCCCGCCTCGTCCGTGTCGGGCGCGTCGGCGCCCTCGTCCTCCTCGCCGCCCGCGGCGGCGCCCTCGGCGTCCTCGTCGGCGCGGTCCTTCTCGGCCGAGGACACCTCCAGGGGGTCCTCCTCGTCCGTCACTGCCTGCTGGTCGGGCAGGTCACGCGGTACGGGGACGGGGCCACGGCCCGGCTCCTGATGTCGGTGGTCGGTCACGACGTACTCCCTTCGGGGGTCCGGAGCACCCGCGAGTACCTCCGGGAACGGCCGGCGAAACCGCACGTCGTGCACGTCGCGCGGTCAGTGCGGCGCCCGCTCCTCCAGAACCGCGCGCCAGGCCGGCGGCGGCCCCTCGGGCACGGGCTCGGGGCGGCGGCCCCCGCGGGCGAAGAAGTCGGCCAACGGCAGGACCGCCGCGCCGACGGTGACCGCGTCGGGCCCGAGCCGGCCCAGCTCAATGGTGACCTTCTCGGCGGGATACCGCAGGGCGTACGCCACCGCGTGACGGCGTACGGCGGGCAGGAACCCGGCGCCGAGCTGGAGGCCCGCCCAGCCGCCGATCAGGATCCGCTCCGGCTGGAACAGGTTGATCAGGTCGGACAGCCCGGCGCCGAGGTATTCGGCGGTCTCCTCCAGCACGGCCAGCGCCACGGGGTCGGCGGCGCCCTCGGACGGGTACGCGGCGGCCAGCATCGCGGTGAGCGCGGTCTCCTCGTCGGTGCCCTCGGGCGGCTGCCCGCCCTCCTCGCGCCAGCGTTCGAGGAGCGACTCGGCGCCCGCGTAGGCCTCCAGGCAGCCGAGCGCACCGCAGCGGCAGCGGCGCCCCCTGACGCGTACCGTCAGATGACCCCACTCGACGGGCCGTCCGTGGTCCACGTCGTGGGTGACGAGGCACGCGCCGACACCGGAGCCGAACAGGACGACGACGGCGTTGTGGGCGCCGCGTCCGCCGCCGAACCACATCTCGGCCTGGCCGAGCGTCTTGGCGCCGTTGTCGATGAAGTACGCGGCGCTCTCGGGCAGGCGGGAGGTGGAGCGGAGCAGCGCCTCCAGCGGGACCGTGTCCCAGCCGATCGTCTGGCCGTGCACGACGGCACCCCGGTCCGGAGTGCGTTCGACGATGCCGGGGACGCCGATCCCCACGCCGAGCAGCTGCTCGGGAGGCACGTCGGCGGCGGCGAGCACCTCCGTGATGCCGTCGCGGATGTGGCCGACGATCACCTCGACGTCGTACCGCTGGTGCTCCAGCGGCCGTTCGGCACGGGCCAGTTCGGTGAGGGCGAGGTCGAACAGCTCGATGCGCACCCGGGTCTCGCCGACGTCGACGCCGATCATGTGGCCACTGCCCGGCGCCACCCGCAGCAGCGTGCGCGGGCGGCCGCCGTCGGAGTCGACGCTGCCGGCCTCCTCGACAAGGCCGTCGGCGACCAGGTCGGCGACGACGTTGCTGACCGATCCCGAGCTCAGGCCGGTCGCCGGGCCCAGCTCGAAACGGCTGAGCGGTCCGTCGAAGTACAGCCGTTGCAGCACTGCCGTCCGGTTGGCTCGCCTGAGGTCACGCACCGTGCGCCCGTTCCGCCCCGCCATGTGGCTCCTTCCGAACCCTGCCCGACCGGCGACACCACCGGCCGGGCCACCCAGGGGATATTACTCCAACCCTTAATTCAGGGTATGAGCTAAGCAGGGCGGAACTCGTTGACCGAGGCCGGCCGGTCACCCTGCGGCGCACACGTCCTCGACGTGACGCCCGTCCGCGACCAGCCCGTCGAGCCACTCGGCGGCCGCCTCGGCGCCGGCGCCCGGTACAGCGTACGGAACGCGTCCGCACGCCGGGGCGAACGGAGCGAGGCCCCGCTCCCGCGGCGATCACCCCGACCGGCGTGGTGGCGTCGGCACGGAACGCCTCCCGACGGGGCTGCACACGCGCGTGCACCGTGTCGCCGGGCCCGGACGGCGGCCAGGTACCCCGAACCGGTACCTGATACGCCCTTGCCCGAGCGGGCGGGGCCCGCAACAGCGAGCCCGCGCACCCCGGCCCCTGAGGGCGGCCAGGGCCGTCCGCTCCGGCGGGCACGGGTTGGTTGGCGGCGGACAGCAGGGCGAGCCGGTCGCCGCCGGGCCGGTCACGCAACTCCACAGCGAGAATAACCACTGGCTCCACGGCACTTGTCTATCTAACATAGGCGGAAACCTAGGGCCACTAGGTTCCTGCGGCCTCGGCGGCCGCGCCCGGCGAAGCCCCAGGAGGCACTCCCATGAAGCCGCTCACCGAGCAGGACATCCGCGACTCCTTCATCAACTGCACCAAAGGAGAGGCCAAGCGGCTGACCGTGCCCCGTGACCTCGCCGACCGGCCCTGGGACGATCTGGACTTCCTGGGCTGGCGGGATCCCGGGGCGCCCGACCGCAGCTACCTCGTGGCCGAACGGGACGGGCGGCTCACCGGCGTCACCCTGCGCTTCCCGCCCCCTCAGCGCGGCTATCTGCACCGCAGCCTGTGCTCCCTCTGCCTGACCGGCCACCCGCGGGGCGGCGTCGCCCTGATGACGGCCCGCAAGGCGGGCGCGGCGGGCCGCGAGGGCAACTCCGCCGGCGTCTACATGTGCGCCGACCTCGCCTGCTCCCTCTACGTCCGCGGCAAGAAGATCTCGGAGTCCGGGGCGCGCTTCGAGGAGAGCCTGACGCAGCAGGAGCAGATCGCCCGTATGACGGGCAACCTGTTCGCCTTCCTGGACAAGCTGACCGCCTGAGGCGGCGGCATCCTAGCCGCTCGATACCGGCGATACGTTCGGTGCCGCAGGTGACGGGGAACAGGCCAAGGGATGCGAGTTGAACGAGACTGGTCGGCGTACCGCGCGCGCCTGAGGAAATGGCAGCGGGATCCCGTGGCCGTCCAGACCATGCGGTCGACGGTCGCGGCGACCGTGGCGTACGTGATCGCGCTGCGCCTGAGCCCCGAGGCCGCACCCCTCACCGCACCGCTGACGGCCCTGCTGGTCGTCCAGGTGACCTTGTACGCCACGCTCACCAACGGCGTCCGCCGGGTGAACTCCGTGGTGGCCGGCGTCCTCGTCGCGATCGCCTTCAGCCTGCTGGTGGGCCTGACCTGGTGGAGCCTCGCGCTGGTGATCCTGGCGGCGCTGGCCGTCGGGCATCTCGTCCGGGTCCACGAGTACGTGCCCGAGGTGGCGATCAGCGCGATGCTGGTGCTCGGTGTCACCACCGTCGGGGACACCGCCTGGGCGCGGATCGTGGAGACGCTGATCGGCGCGGTCGTCGGCCTGTCCTGCAATCTCCTGCTCGCGCCGCCGGTGTGGGTGGGCGAGGCAGGCGCGTCGATCGAGGGGCTGGCCCGCCGCATGCGGCAGCTGATGCTGCGGGTCGGCGAGGAGGCCGGCGGCCGCACCCCCGTCGAGTACGCGGCGGAGCGCCTGCACGAGGCACGCCGGCTCGACCATGACATCGTGCAGGTCGACGCGGCGCTGCGGCAGGCCGAGGACAGTCTGCGGTTCAATCCGCGGGTGCGCGAGGGGCTGCTGAACCGGGTGGTGCTGCGCACGGGTCTGGACACCCTGGAGATCTGCACCGTGGTGCTGCGGGTCCTGGCGCGCAGCCTCACGGACCTGGCGAAGGCGCGGGACCCGGAGACCCTCTTCGAGGGCGAGACCGGATCCGTGGTGGAGAAGTTGCTGTCCGAGATCGGCGACGCGGTCGTGAGCTTCGCGGTGCTGGTCACCACCAGCGTCAGCGCGAGCGCCGAGTCGGCCGAGGACCGGCTGGCCGCCGAGCTCCAGACGGCCGCGGCCACCCGCGACAAGCTGGCCCAGATGCTGCTGGAGGAGGTGCGGCGGGACAGCCACGAGTGGCAGCTGTACGGTGCCGTCCTCACCGAGGTCAACCGCATCCTCGACGAACTCGACACCGAGCACCGCTCGCGCCGGCTGCTGGAGGAGCTGGACCGCCACACCCGGGAGCAGCGCGAGCGCATGCCGCGGCTGACCCGGCTGCGCGAGCGCCTGGGCGTGCAGGAACGGCTGTGGCGGGACCGCACCGGGGCGGGCGGACGTTCTTCGTGAGGGAGCCTTGGGACCGTGCGGTTCATCCGTACGCCGCGCCTGCCGGAGACCGGGACGCACGTCTTGCCGTACCTGCCCGTACGCCTGTTGCGTGATGCGCAACGCCTGTTGCCATTCTTGCACTTGGCAGGTGATCCGCGCGAAGGTGGCCGTCACGCCCGGGACCACCGACGAGTCCTGGTGCGGGCGACGAGCTGAGGTGCGGAGATGAGCGAGGACGCGCGGGCGGGCGGCGGCTGGAGCAGGCGGCGCTTCGTCGGGGCCGTCGCGGGGGCGGCGCTGCCGGCCTCGGCCGCCTGCGGGACACCGCCCGCCACCAGGACCCCCGAGGCTCCCGCCGAGCGCGGCTCACCGACCGCCGCGGGCAGGCCCTCGGGCCCCCGCCCGCTCTACGTCGGCACCTACACCTCCGTCGAGGGCGGCGGCACGGGCATCGGCCTGGCGACCTACGACCCGGCGACGGGCCGCATCACCGGGACCGGCACGCTCACCGGCGTGGCCGACCCGTCGTACCTCGCGGTGCACCCGGACGGCCGCACGCTGTACGCGGTGAACGAGCGGGAGGACGGTGCCGTGACCGCCGTGCGGCCGGCCGACCGCAGGATCCTCGGCAGCCGCGGCACGGGAGGCGCGGCCCCCTGTCATCTGTCCGTGCATCCGAGCGGACGCTGGCTGTTCAGCGCCAACTACACCTCCGGCAGCGTCGCCGTGCACCCGATCGAGTCGTCGGGCGCACTGGGCGAGCGCACCGACCTGGTCACGCACTCCACTCCGGCGCCGGGGCCCGGTCAGGACGGCCCGCACGCCCACCAGGTCGTCACGAGCCCGGACGGCCGTCACGTCCTCGCCGTCGACCTCGGCACCGACACCGTCCACAGCTACCGCCTGGATCAGCGAAAGGGCACGCTGCGCGAGGTCGGGCAGGCGCACACCCGGCCGGGAGCGGGTCCGCGACACCTCACCTTCCACCCCGGCGGCCGGTACGCCTACCTGGCCAACGAGGTCGACGACACGGTCGCCGTCTGCGCCTACGACCCGGCGACAGGGCGCCTGACGATCGGCGAGCCCCAGCCCACCGGGACCGGCGAGGGCACCAACCACCCGGCGCAAATCCTGGTGACCGCCGACGGCGCGTACGCGTTCCTGGCCAACCGGGGCCACAACAGTCTGGCCCGTTACGCGGTGGAGGGCGACGGTGCCCGGCTGCGGCTGCTCGGCACGGTCGCGGTCGCGGGCGACTTCCCCCGGCAGATCGCCTTCTCGCCGGACGGGCGGCTGCTGTTCGCGGCGAACCAGCGGTCCGGCAGTGTCAGCGTCTTCCACGTGGACGGCGCGAACGGCGGCCTGCGGCTCGCCGGTGAGCCGTTCGCCTCACCCGTCGCCGTCTGTGCGCTGCCGCTGTAGCGGGCGGGGGCAGGAGGCCGCGCTCGCCTGCGCGAGCAGCACATGCATGCGTTCGGTGAGCTGCGCGACCCCGTCGGCGGGCATGTCGAAGGGCAGCCGTACGTCGCCGTGGGCGCGGCGGCGCTCGATGCGCAGCGTCAGTCCGTGCCGGTCGACGGCGAGCGGCTGGACGCGCACCACGCCGTGCAGGCTGCCCGGCTCGACCAGCCGGGTGAGCCTCTCGACCGCGTCGGGGTGGGCCTCGGCCAGGTGCGTCAGCAGCCGGGCCTCGGCGCCGGCCAGCGGGTCAGGCACGGCGGCGGCGAACTCGTCGAGGTCGATCGCCACGGCACCGTACGGCTGGCGCAGCACCACCCGGGTGGCCTCGAAGGCGAGGTGGCCCTCCTCGATGGTGAACCAGCCGGCCAGCCAGAGCCGGGCGCGGATGCGGTTGCGCATCGGGACGGGTGCGACGTCGGCGAACTCCAGGACGGCCGACGGCTCACCCCGGGGGGCGCAGACGGTGGCCGCGAGCAGGGCGCTGTCCTCCGGCACGTGCAGGACGATCCGGCCGTCCTCCTCCACGGTGTGCGCGCCGACGAGCTCCTCATGCACGCCCTCCGCGGTCACCGCGCACGACCACGAGCCGGCGAGCACCGACCGGGCCCGTTCCGCCGCGGCGGGCGCGGCTGCCCAGGCTTGGCTGTCACCCATCCCAGTTCCTCCTTATTAGGTAAGGCTTCCCTAACCTACCGAGGATCCAGGCGCACGCCAACCAGCGGGTGCCACCGGTTTTCCTGTGCTTCAGTGAAGGGGCGTCCAGTGCGCGGGCCGTGACACGGACCGCGGCAGCTGGGTACCCGCCGAACCCCGGGCCGCGTTGACCTGAGGCTGCGTCAGGAAGAACGCCCCGGTCAGGTCGGCGTCCGTGAGGTCGGCGTCGCGCAGGTCCACGCCGATCATGTCGGCACCGCGCAGATCCGCGCCGGTCAGGTCGGCGGCGATGAGACAGGCGCCGCGCAGGTTCGCGCCACGCAAATCGGCGCCTTCGAGCCGGGCCCCCATCAGGTCCGCGCCCCGGCGGTCCTTCTTCCGGCCTCGGGTCCCGGCCCGGACCAGCTCGCTGGTCTTCAGCAGCAGGACGTCGACCTGCTGCCGATGGGCGCCCACGTCCAGCGCGGCGAGTTCCCGCGCGGTCTGCCGGGCCAGCCGCTCGGTGTCGTCCAGGGCGCCGCGCAGATCGGCGTGGATCGGACGGGCCGCGGGCAGGGCGAGCGCCTCGGTGAGATACCGGAGCATCTCGTGCAGCTGCCGTACGACGGAAAACACCTCGGCCATCAGCCGGGCGTGCTCCCGGGAGGCGGTACGCCAGTCCTGCCCGGCGAAGGTGACCTGCGAGACACGCTGCCCGGCGCCGAAGCAGTCGTAGACCGTGCAGCCGGTGAAGCCCTTCTGCCGCAGCTCGGCGTGGATGCCGCAGCGATGGTCGCCCCGCAGGTTGGGGCAGGGCTTCCCGGCGTCCTTGTCGAACGCGAAGTCGGCCGAGGCGGTGAAGGGCAGCGCCACGCAGCACAGGCCGAAGCAGTTCGCGCAGTCTCCGCGCAGGTCGGTGAGGTCGCCGGGATGATCGTGCATACCAACAGCCTAATGACCGGCCAGGCGACGCCGTTCTCGCCTAGCGGGTGAACAGCTCGAACGCCACCGCCGGCCGCCCTCCGAACCGCTCCCCCGTCTTCTCGGCGTATCCGGTCAGGAAGTCCCGCACGTAGGTCTCCGGGTCCTCCTCCGTCAGCACCTCGATGTACGTCCGGTGTTCCAGCAGGGAGTGCACCGCGCGCTCCAGGCCGGGCGTGGCGTCCACGGCGTGGGTCGGGCTGCTGGAGCCGGCGACCGCGACCCAGCGGACGCCGTTCCACGGCTCCAGGCCCTGTGCGACCAGCTCCGGGAAGATCCACCGGTTGCCCGCGTCGCCCGCCGCGTCGAGCGTGGCCCGGCCCACGGCGACATGGTCAGGGGTGTTCCAGGCGACGCCACCCCAGGTGTCCCGGTGGTTGAGGGTGATCACCAGCTCGGGCCGGTGTCGGCGGATGGCGGCGGCGATGTCCCGGCGCAGGGTGGTGCCGTACTCGATGACACCGTCGCGGTGGTCGAGGAACTCCACCTCCGTCACCCCGACGACCGCCGCGCTCGCCCGCTGCTCCCGCTCCCGCAGCGGGCCGCACTGCCCGGGCTCCAGCGTGTCGATGCCCGCCTCGCCGCGGGTGGCCAGGACGTACGTCACCTCACGGCCGGCGTCGGTCCAGGCGGCGATCGCCGCCGAGCAGCCGTATTCGAGGTCGTCCGGGTGCGCCACGACTGCCAGGGCGCGCTGCCAGTCGTCGGGCATGGGCTGGAGCTGAGGGAGCGTCGGCTCGGTCATGCCCGCAGACTAGCCCGTGGTCAGGGCCGGTTGACCTCAGACCTCGTCACGCGCCAGCGCCAGCAGCCGGTCCAGGACCCGGGGCCCGCCGGCCCGCACTCCGTCGTGCTCGAACTCGTCGGTCACCCAGGTGCGCAGACCGCGGACGGCGCGGGCGGTCTCCAGCGAGTGGGCCGTGTCGACGTACATGTCGTCGTGGTAGACAGCGGCCGCGACCGGCACCTCGTTGGCGGCGAGGCGCGCGGGGTCGTACAGGGGCCGCCAGCCGGTGTGGGCGGCGAGGAGTTCGGCGGTCTCGCGCAGCGGGCGCAGCGCCGGGTCGCATTCGAACATCCAGGGGTGGATCGTTTCTCCGGTGAAGAGCAGCGGTCCGTCGCCCGCGAGCGCCTTGGCGGCGTCGAACTGCGGGAAGTCCGCGCGGACCCGTTCGGCCGACCACGCGGTCGGGCGGTGGTCCTGGCCGTAGCAGGCCTCGTGGACGAGCGCGTACAGCGGGTGCCCGGCGTACGAGAGCAGACCCTGTACCTCGTCCTGGAACGCGTCGGAGAGGACCGAACCCTGCGGGGTGCGGACGAAGGCGTGCTCCAGGAGGTAGTGCAGGCGGTGGCTTCCCTCGCTGCCGCCGAGGACGATGCCGAGGGACTGGAATGCCTCGACGGTGAGCCGGTAGCCGTTGGGCAGGACCACGTCGTGGGTCAGCAGGTGGTCGGCGATCCGGCGGGCCCGCTCGACGTCCTGCGGGTAGCGGGCGTAGTGGGCGGCGACCTTGCGCTCGATGCGCGGGTAGGCGGCGCGGTAGACGTCGTCGGCGTGCGCGTCCAGGGAGGGCAGGCCGCCGGTGATGACGGCGGTGGCCAGGCCCTCGGGGGCGGTCGACAGGTAGTGCACGGTGCAGAAGCCGCCGAAGCTCTGGCCGAGCACGGTCCAGGGCGCGCCGCCGGTGACCTCGCGCCGGACGGCCTCGCAGTCGCGGACGATCGCGTCGGCGCGGAAGTGCGTGAGGTAGTCGGCCTGTTCGGCGGGGCCGCCGCGCAGCGGGAGCGTCTGGCGGCCGGCGGGCGTGGAGTGGCCGGTGCCGCGCTGGTCGAGGAGGAGGACGCGATACTCCTTCAGGGCCCGGCCGAGCCAGGCCTGCTTCCCGACGAAACGATTCGCCCCGAAGCCCGGGCCGCCCTGGAGGTAGAGCAGCCACGGCAGGTCCTGCCCCGCCTTGTCGCTCGCGACGACCTCACGGGCGTAGAGCTCGACGGTCTCCCCGGCCGGGTCGTCGTGGTCGAGGGGCACGGTGAAGTGGCGGTCGGTGAGGACGACGCCGGGCTGGCGGTAGCTGGCGCTCAACAGGGCTCCCGGTGTGACGGCAGGACGACGGTGCGGACCGCGTCCCAGTTCAGCACATCGCCGGCCGGCCGCCACCGCCGGGGATCATGAAGGGCCGCTGACTGCCGGTGCAGTGGCTGGATCGCGGTGGTGCCGAACGCCCGGTCGGCGCGGTCGTCAGCGGCCCGGCAGGCTGGAGCGGCGGACCACCAGCTCCGGCTGGAGCACGACCCGGCGGTGTTCGTGCCGGAGCGTGCCGTTCCGCGTCCCGGTCTCCGCCTCCGCCTCCGTCTCCTCCAGCAGGAGTTCGGCGGCCAGCGCGCCCATCGTGACGGCGGGCTGGCGTACGGATGTGAGGGGTACGGCGGCCGCGGCGGCGAACTCGATGTCGTCGTAGCCGACGAGGGCGAGGTCGTCGGGGACGCTCACGCCGGCCGCGTACAACGCCTGGAGGACGCCGAGCGCGAGCAGGTCGTTGGCGCAGAAGACGGCACTGGGGCGGTCCGCGAGGCCGAGCAGCCGGGCGCCGGCGTCGCGGCCGGCGGCGACGTCGAGCCGCTCGGTGGGCAGCTCGCGCAGCGCCTCGGGACCGAGGCCCGCCTCGGCCAGGGCGTTCAGGGCGCCGGTGCGGCGGTCGCGCACCTGGGTGAGGCCGGGCGGTCCGCTGACGTACGCGACGGAGCGGTGCCCGGCGTCCACCAGATGGCGTACGGCCAGGGCGCCACCCGCCACGTCGTCCACGGAGACGGAACACTCGGTGGCGCCCTCCGCGACCCGGTCGACGAGGACGAAGGGGATGTTGTGGCGGCGGAAACCCTCGATGTTGCGGCCGGTCGCGTCGGCCGGGGTGAGCAGGACGCCGCGCACCCGCTGCTCGGCGAAGAGCGAGAGGTAGTCGGCCTCCTCCGAGACGTCCTGGGCGCTGTTGCAGACCATCACGCCGAGGCCCGCCTCGCGGGCGGCGCGCTCGGCGCCGCGGGCCACGTCGACGAAGAAGGGATTGCCCATGTCCAGGACGAGCAGCCCCATGATCCGGCTGCGGCCCGCGCGCAACTGGCGCGCGGACTCGCTGCGGACGTAGCCCAGCCGGTCGATGGCGGACTGCACGCGCGCCCGGGTCTCGATGGCAACCGACTCCGGCCGGTTGATGACGTTCGAGACCGTGCCCACGGACACGCCGGCCGCTCGGGCGACGTCCTTGATACCCACCGACTGGGCCATCGGGCAGCGACCTCCAGGAGAACAAGGGGCGACGGGAAGGCCTTCACACTACCCTCACGCCGCTCGGGGACAGCAGCGGTGATCCGGGCAGCCGGAGGCCGATGACGTGCGGCGCGAGGGGGCGCTGCACGTACTCGCGCAGGAGCCGCTCGGTGCACCGGCACCACCGGCACCACCGGCGGCTCGGGCTCAGGCGAGGTGGAAGACCTCGGTCAGGGGCTTCATCGCTTCGTCGGGCCGGGCGCCGTCCGGCGACTCGAAGAACGGCGCCATCTCCGTCTGCCAGCGGACGTTGACCTCGGTGGCCTCCATCGCGGCCCGGGCGGCGGCGAAGTCCTCGGTCTCCAGGTAACCGACCAGCAGGCCGTCCTCGCGCAGGAAGAGCGAGTAGTTGTGCCAGCCGGTGGCCGAGAGCGCGTCGCGCATCTCCGGCCACACGGCCGCGTGCCGCTCGCGGTACTCGTCGAGGCGGTCCGCCCGGACCTTCAGCAGAAAACACACACGTTGCATCAACGGCCCCCGGGCGTTCAGAAGTCGTACCGGTCGATGTTGGCGGCGTCGAACACGGTCGGCTTGCCGAGGCTGATCACGCCGTCCGCGCCGATCGTGTACTCGCCCATGTCGCCGGCCGTGAAGGTCTCGCCCTCCTTGCCGGTGATCTGGCCCGACACCAGCGCGACGGAGGTACGGGCGGCCAGTTCGCCGAGCTTCGCCGGGTCCCACAGCTCGAACGCCTCGACGGTGCCGTTCTTGACGTACTTGCGCATGTCGTTGGGGGTGCCGAGGCCGGTCAGCTTGACCTTGCCCTTGTACTTGGAGCCGGAGAGGTACTGGGCGGCGGCCTTGATGCCGACCGTGGTCGGGGAGATGATCCCCTTCAGGTTCGGGTACTCCTGGAGCAGGCCCTGGGTCTGCTGGAAGGAAGCCTGCGCGTCGTCGTTGCCGTATGCGATCTTGACCAGCTTCATGTCCTTGTACCTGGGATCCTCGAGCTCGTCCTTCATGAACTCGATCCAGGTGTTCTGGTTGGTCGCGGTCTGCGCGGCGGACAGGATCGCGATCTCGCCCTTGTAGCCGATCTGCTCGGCGAGCAACTGCACCTCGGTGCGGCCGAGGTCCTCGGCGGACGCCTGCGAGACGAAGGCGTTGCGGCACTCGGGCTTGGTGTCGGAGTCGTACGTCACGACCTTGATGTCGTTGCTCATGGCCTGCTTGAGCGCGGTGCACAGGGCGCCCGGGTCCTGCGCGGAGACGGCCATGGCATCGACCTGCTGCTGGGTGAGGGTGTTGACGTAGGAGACCTGGCCGGAGGTGTCGGTGGCGCTGGACGGGCCGACCTCCTTGTAGCTGGAGCCGAGTTCCTTCAGAGCCGCCTCGCCGCCCTTGTCGGCGCTGGTGAAGTAGGGGTTGTTGACCTGCTTTGGCAGGAAGCCGACGGTCAGGCCCTTCTTGAGCTCGGCGTTCGGGTCCGCCTTGCCGGCCGCGGCGGCGGAGCCGCCCTCCTCGGCCACGTCCTTCTTGGTGGTCCCGCCGCAGGCGGTGAGGGCGAGCGTGAGGGAGGTGGCGGCGGCGAGGGCCGCGCAGGTACGGCGGAGGGATGTCTTACGCATGACGGGTCCTTTGCGACGAAGGTGGGTTGGGCGCCCCGTCAGGGGCGCGGGGAACTGCGCGAGCGACCCCGTACGGCCCGCGGCTCGCCACGGCCTAGCCGGTGGAACGTGCCGCCCTCACGGCGGCGATCTGGCGTGCGACCCGTGGGCCGAGCACGGAGAGGACCAGCAGCACGCCGGTCACGACGATCTGCGACTGCGCGGACACGTCCTGAAGGCTCATCACGTTCTGCAGGGCGCCCAGCAGGAGCACCCCGGCGATGGCGCCACCCAACGTGCCCTTGCCTCCGTCGAAGTCGATCCCGCCGAGCAACACGGCCGCCACGACCGAGAGTTCGAGGCCGGTGGCGTTGTCGTAGCGGGCGCTGGCGTAGTGCAGTGCCCAGAACACACCGGTGAGCGAGGCCATCAGGCCCGTCACCGTGAACAGGACGAGCTTCTGCCGCTTGACCCTGATCCCGGCGAACCGCGCGGCCTCCGCGCTCGCGCCGATCGCGAACAGCGACCGCCCCAGCGGCGTGGCGTGCAGCGCGACCACCGCGATCGCCAGCAGTACGAGGAACGGCAGGAAGGCGTACGGGAGGAAGGTGTCACCGATCCGGCCGGCCGCGAAGTCCAGGTACGGGGAGGGGAAGTCGGTCACCGCGTCGGAGCCGAGGACGATCTGCGCGATGCCCCGGTACGCGGCGAGGGTGCCGATGGTGACGGCGAGCGACGGCAGCCCGAGCCGGGTGACGAGCAGGCCGTTGATCAGCCCGCACACCGCGCCGAGCAGCAGGCACAGCGGGATGATCGTCTCGATGGTCATGCCCTGGTTCCACAGGGCGCCCATGACCGCGCCGGACAGCCCGGCGGTGGAGGCGACGGACAGGTCGATCTCGCCGGCGACGACGAGCAGCGTCATCGGCAGCGCGATCAGCGCGATGGGCAGGGTGTTGCCGATGAGGAACGACAGGTTCAGCGCGTTCCCGAAGCCGTCGACGAAGCCGAACGACAGCAGCAGCACGACGATCAGCAGGGCGCCCACGACCGTGTCCCAGCGGACGGCGCGCGTCAAGGACTCAGGCATGGCGGGCGTTCCTCTTCTTCAGGGCGGACGCCACACGCAGGGCGACCACACGGTCCACGGCGATGGCGAGGATGAGCAGGATGCCGTTGATCGCGAGCACCCAGACCGAGCTGACGCCGAGCGCGGGGAGCACACTGTTGATCGAGGTGAGCAGCAGTGCGCCCAGGGCCGCGCCGTAGACGCTGCCGGAGCCGCCGGTGAAGACGACGCCGCCGACCACGACGGCGCTGACGACGGTGAGTTCGTAGCCGTTGCCGGTGCCGGAGTCGACGTTGCCGAACCGGGCCAGGTACATCGCGCCGGCCAGCCCGGCGAGCGCCCCGCAGAAGGTGTACGCCGCGAGGATCCGCTTCCTGACCGGGATGCCGGCGAGCCGGGCGGCCTCGGGACTGGAGCCGAGGGCGTACAGTTCCCGGCCGCTGCCGAAGTGCTTGAGGTAGTACGCCGTGGCCACCAGGACGGCGAGGGCGATCAGCGCGAGCCAGGGCACCGCCGAGATGCCGCCGGAGCCGAAGTCCACGAATCCACCGGGCAGGTCGGCGGCGGTGATCTGGCGGGAGCCGACCCAGATGGAGTCGATGCCGCGGATGATGTAGAGCGTGCCCAGGGTCACCACCAGGGCGGGCACCTGGCCCAGGCTGACCAGCAGGCCGTTGAGCAGTCCGAAGCCGATGCCCGTCAACACCGCCAGCAGCACGGCGAGCAGCGGGTTGCCGCCGCTCTGGAGGTAGGTGCCGGCGGCGAAGGCACTGATGCCGAGGGTGGAGCCGACGGACAGGTCGACGTTGCGGGTGATGACGACGAGCGACTGGCCGGTGGCGACCAGGACCAGGATCGTCGCGTTGAGCAGCAGGTCCTTGATGCCCTGCTCGGACAGGAACTCGCTGTTTCCCGCCTGGGTGACGGCGATCATCACCAGGAGGACGACCAGGATGGCGAGTTCGCGCATCTTGAAGACGCGGTCGACCAGGCGGGTGCCGCTCGACCGGGGCACCTCGGCGACGGGGGCCGGCTGCGGGGTGGTCACCGTCATGCTGTGCCCCTCCTGTTCGCTTCTGCGCCCGTGCGGCGGGCGGGTGCGGGCGTCGTGGTCGTGCGGGGCCCGGTCGCGGCGCGTACGTCGCTCACGCGGCCCTCCCGGTGGCCGCGGCCATCACCGTTTCCTCGGTGGCCTCCGAGCGGGGGATCTCGGCGGTGAGCCGGCCCTCGTGCATCACCAGCACGCGGTCGGCCATGCCGAGGATCTCGGGCAGGTCGGAGGAGATCATCAGCACGGCCACGCCGTCGGCCGCGAGCTGGGACAGCAGCCGGTGCACCTCCGCCTTGGTGCCGACGTCGATGCCGCGGGTCGGCTCGTCGACGATCAGCACCTTCGGCCGGGTCGCGAGCCATTTGGCGAGGACGACCTTCTGCTGGTTGCCGCCGGACAGTGTGGAGACGGCGTCGGCGATCCGGGCGTACTTGACCTGGAGCCTGACGGCCCAGTCGAGCGAGCGGCTGCGTTCTGCGCCCCGGTCCATCAGGCCTGCCCTGACGGTCGTCCGCAGCCCGGTCAGGCCGATGTTGCGCTCGATGGACATGCCCATCACCAGGCCCTGGGCGCGCCGGTCCTCGGGTACGAGGGCGAGCCCGGCGGCCATGGCGGTGGAGGGTGCGCCGTTCAGCAGCCTGCGCCCGTCCAGCTCGACCTCCCCGGCGTCGCGGCGGTCGATGCCGAAGACCGCCCGCGCCACCTCGGTGCGCCCTGCGCCGACGAGGCCCGCGAGTCCCACGATCTCGCCGCGCCGCACCTCGAAGGAGACGTCCGTGAAGACGCCCTCGCGGGTCAGCCGGCGGACGCTCAGGGCGACCTCGCCGGGGCGGACGTCCTGCTTGGGGTAGAGCTCGTCCAGGTCGCGGCCGACCATCCTGCGGACCAGGTCGTCCTCGGTCATGCCGTCGATGAGCTCCGAGGCGATCCAGGCGCCGTCGCGCAGGGTGGTCACCCGGCGGGAGATCCGGAAGATCTCCTCCAGGCGGTGCGAGATGAACAGGACGGCGGCGCCCTGCTCCTGGAGCGTGCGCACGACGCCGAAGAGGCGGGCCACCTCGCTGCCGGTGAGCGCGGCCGTCGGCTCGTCCATGACCAGGACGCGGGCGTCGAAGGAGAGCGCCTTGGCGATCTCGACGATCTGCTGGTCGGCGATCGACAGGCCGCGGGCCGGGCGGTCGGGGTCGAGTGCGACGCCGAGGCGTGTCATCAGCGCCAGCGTCGCGGCACGGGTGGCCTTGTGGTCGATGCGGCCGAGGGCGCGCCGGGGCCGGCGGCCCATGAAGATGTTCTCGGCGATCGACAGGTCGGGAAAGAGCGTGGGCTCCTGGTAGATCACGGCGATACCGGCGTCGCGGGCGTCGCCGGGGCCATGGAAGACGACGGGCTCGCCGTCCAGCAGCACCTGGCCGGCGTCCGGCCGGTGCACGCCGGCGAGCGTCTTGATGAGGGTCGACTTGCCCGCGCCGTTCTCACCGGCGAGA
>NZ_JBFBJT010000104.1:0-25974 GCF_040686175.1 Streptomyces sp. NPDC086077
CCCATGGCCCGCCGTACGCTGACCACCCGGCAGACCGGCGACCTGCACACCGTCGTGGAGGAGCGGACCGGAAAGGCCGTCACCACCGACCGTTGGCGCGTGTTCCGCACCACCCACGAGCCCGGTCCGCGTGCTCGGGCGGACGCCGGAGAGCTGCACGACCGGCTTCTGCTCGACCTCGCCTGGGGTGTCCCGGCTCTTGAGAAGGATCCGGAGAGCGGCCTGTACGTCAGCCCGCGGTCGCGCGGACGCGGAAGATTCTGGTCGTTCTTCCCGACCAAGTATGAAATGTCGCTGAGCGGCATTCTCAACGGAGCCTGGAAGACGAACGAGGACCGACAGAACCTGCTGGACTCCTCCCCCTTCAACCAAGAGATGATCAGGGTGTCGGCGAAGCTGGTGGTCGACTCCCTCCCCGCACTGGCACCTGCCGAGGACCCGGCCGCCTACCTGCCCCTGCTGCCCGGCCGCGTCAAGGAGGCGATCAGCTGGGCCGACGAGTTCCTGACCAGGGAGGTCTGGGCCCGCACAGCGGATCGCCCTTCCCTGCCCGACCAGGACGGCGTCCTGCGCGTCCCCACACACCTGCGGATTCACCCGCGGCTCGACAGGGACCTGAGGAAACTGTTCGGTTGGCTGCGGATGTGGAACGAGTGCCCCGGGCGCCCCTCGAACTGGCTGCACCCGAGCGCGGAGGCGGACGCCCTCCGTTCCGGCAAGGTCGAGCACATCATTGGCGCGGCCGGACACGAACGGACCGGCGTCCGTGAGTGGCTGGAGGCCCTGGTCGAGAGCGGGACCCCCGAAGCATCCGCAGTGGCCATCCGAATCCTCGCGGACATGATCGAGGCCCGCTCCCCCTATGCCGAGGAGGCCCGCAAGGCCCACATCGTGCTCACCGAGGAACACGGTCTCGTCGCCCCCGCGCACGGTAAGGTGTTCCGCCGTGCCGATCAGGGCGGACTGCGCGAGGCCCTGGTGTACGTGGTCGACGAGCTTGCCCAGGATCCGTCACTCGCTCACGCCCTCAACACCCTGGGCATCCGGGAGGCCGATGTCGAGGGCAGGTTCGTCAGTGTCCTCGATCAGGGCTTCGGTCACTACAGCGACTCGGACTGGGAGCGGTTCTGGGAGCTGTTCCGCCAGGCGGGAGTCCGTCGGCTGGTCCACAAAGTCCTGGAGCGGGTGACCACTCCACGCTCGACGATTCGGGTGCGAACCGCCGACGGCCGGTTCCGGCCGGTCGAGGACTGCATGCTGCCGGGCGTCGTCGTCGACGCGAAGCGCGACCCGAGCATCGCCGTCGACATGGCCTTCCACTCGGACGACACCCCGTTCTTCTCCCAGGTCGGTCTCCGTGAACGCCCGTCCGGCGGGATACAGCCCCAGGCGGACGAGGCATGGTTCGAGGAGTACCGCGAGGCCGTCCACGCCGCCTACTTGCGGGGCCTCGACAGTCGCGCCCCCCGTCCCACTCTCAACCGGATGAAGGTCGAGGGCGCCGCGATCGGTGGCCCGCTCCACCTCTTCCGAGCCCTCTCCGAGGAATCACGCGCTGCCTTCCTGAAGGTGTTGCCGGACGACGCCGTAGTGGACAACTGGACGCTTCAGGTCGGCGCGCAGACCAGCACGCGTCAGGCGGCGGCCTCGCCGATCCGTTGGATGCTGAGGAGGTTCGGCACGGTGGCCACCTCTCAGGGGATCAAGCCGCTGAAGGAGGCCGTCGGCCCCCAACTCGCCGGTTATCGGGACGTGCTACCGGTCGCTGACATCTCTCCCGAGAAGGCTCGCAGACTCCGGCTTCCGACCACCGTCGACGAAGTTCCCGCAGATCGCTGGGACGCGCTTCTCGACGAGATCACCCGGAGCGAGGACGACTCCTTCGTCGGCGCCACCTACGTGATGCTGACCCGATTCGGCGCGGACTTCCCCGAAGGCTCCCTGACCCGTTGCCGGATCGGCAACGTCTGGGGCACCCGCCCCGACGACGAGATCACGATCGCGGTCGGAGCTGCTCAGTACCAGGCGCTTCGGGCCGAGCAGCTCCCGGCGCTCCTCGTGCCGACGGCCGAGGACGCCGAGCTGATGATCGAGAAGTGGGGGATGCTTCGCTTCGCCGACGTGATCAGTCGGGAAACCCGTGAAGTACCGGAGGGCGACCCAGTCCCTCTGATCGAGCTGTACCCTGCCCTGCGGCAGCGGCTGAACAGCGGGCAACGGAACCACATGGTGCAACGGTGCAGCGAACTGGAGGAGGTCACTCGTACGCCCAACGGCACGCACGCGTCCCCCTTGGACGCCGTGCGCCAAGACGGCACCGTCAAGGTTCGCGTGCCGCTGGAGCCCGAGCCGATGCTGCGTCTCATCGACCGCGAGCTCGGCCTCGGCCTCGGCGCCGCCGGTTGCCGCGCCGTCCTGGAGCATCAGGATCGCATGGCTCGTGACAGCGAACTGAAGGCGGCACAGAAGGCGGTACGAGAGGCCAAAGACGTGGTGGCCAAGATCGAGCTGCTGATCGGTGCCGACGCTCTCCGTGCCGGCCTCCCGGAGGGGCTGATGGAGGCCGAGTTGCAGGCGGCCGACGGCGCGGAGCCGTCCGGGCGCCGAATCGCACAGATGGCGTTCAACGCGCACGGTGACGGAGTGCTCCAGCAGCACGCCCGGGACATTCAGGCTCGCTTCCCCAACGCACCGGTCGGTTACGGAGGCTCCTCGGCAGCCATCGCCTTCGTCTCGGAACTGAAGCTGCCTGTGGCGTTCGCCGGCTCGAGGACTCCGTCCCCGCCTCCGTTCGAAACCGTGGAGGGACCCCGGGACTTCCCTCGCCTCCACAACTATCAGGAGGACCTTGTACGGAACATCTCCACGATGCTCGACCGGCTGGCTCCGCAGCGCGGCATGCTCTCCCTGCCGACCGGCGCCGGCAAGACTCGGGTCACCGCCGAGGCCGTGATCCGGTGGGTGAAGCGCGTCGGCGACCTCAAGGGTCCGCTGCTGTGGATCGCGCAGACCGAAGAACTGTGTGAACAGGCCGTCCAAAGCTGGAAGTTCGTTTGGAACAAGGTAGGCGCCGAGCGCCCGCTCACCATCAGTCGGCTGTGGACCACCAACGAGGTCGGCAATGTCGTCGACCACCCGCACCTGGTGGTCGCCACCGACGCCAAGCTAGAACGGTGCCTGGGGACAGACCAGTACGCCTGGCTGCGTCAGGCCGCGCTGGTGATCGTGGACGAGGCGCACACCGCCATCTCAAAGCGGTACACCGAGATCCTGAGCCAGTTGGGACTCACCCAGTATGAGACCGGTCGGCACCTCCTCGGCCTGACCGCCACCCCGTTCCGGAACAAGAACGAGGAGGAGACCCGCCGCTTGGTCAGCCGCTTCGGCAACCGGCGACTCGACGAAGGTGTCTTCCCGTCGGGCGACCCGTACCGTGACCTCCAGGACTGGGGCATGCTCGCCCAAGTCGAGCACCGCACCCTTGAGGGTGGCCGGATCGAACTCACCCGGGACGAGAAGACGCACGCCGACCGCATGGCCGTGCTCTCCCGTTCCGCTGAGCAGCGGCTCGCCGACGACCACGTCCGCAGTCGCCGCATCGTCGACTCGGTGGCCGAGCTGCCGGCCGGCTGGCCGACGTTGCTCTTCGCCACCTCCGTCGATCACGCCAAGTATCTGGCGGCCTTGCTCAACGACCGGGGGATCCCGTCCGCCGCCGTGGACTCGACGACCAGTGCACAGGACCGGCGTACTCGCATCGAGAACTTCCGAAGCGGACGCATCCGGGTCCTCACCAACTACGGTGTGCTAACCCAAGGCTTCGACGCGCCGGCCACGCGTGCCGTGGTCGTGGCGCGGCCGGTCTACAGCACCAACGTCTACCAGCAGATGATCGGTCGTGGACTGCGTGGACCACTGAACGGCGGCAAGGACAGCTGCCTCATCCTCAACATCAGCGACAACATCACCAACTTCGACACCGACCTCGCCTTCACAGAGTTCGAGCACCTCTGGAGCCGGAAGTGACCGACGCCTACCTGGACAGCCCACCGCTCACTGACGAGCAACGGGCCGTGGTCGAGCAGCCCTGGGACGCGCGCGTCCTGGTCACCGCGGGCGCCGGGGCGGGGAAGACCCACACCCTGGTGCGCCGGCTCGACGCGCTGTGTGGTCACGAGGAACCCGACCAGGCCCTGGAGGCGGCTGAGATCCTGGTGCTGACCTTCTCCCGGGCGGCCGCCCGGGAGCTGCGCGAACGGATCTCTCGGCACGGGGAACGAGCCCACCGAGTACGTGCCCGCACGTTCGACGCGTGGGCCTACGAGGTGCTCCTCCAGGCACATCCGGACGGCGAATGGGGAACGGTCGGCTTCGACGAGCGCATCGCCGCCGCGACCCGCGCGATCGAGAAGGGCGCGCTGGAGGTCGGCGACGCGGTCCCACCGGCGCATGTCGTCATCGACGAGGTTCAGGACCTGTTGGGTGGACGCCGTGAGCTGGTCGAGACGCTTCTCGACCGTTACCAGGACAGTTGCGGCTTCACCGTCGTCGGAGACGCGGCTCAGTCCGTCTACGGTTTTCAGATCGACGACCTGAACGAACGCGCCGACGAGACCGGCCGATTCTTCGACTGGCTGCGCTGCTCCTATCCCGACGACCTGGTGGAGCTGCGTCTCACCCGGAACTTCCGGGCGACCACCGCCGAGGCCCGGGTCGCACTGCCGCACGGCCCCCTTCTCCAGCAGATCACCGACCCTGATGAGGCCGGGCGGCTCTACGACGAACTGCGCGACCTCTTGCTGGATCCGGCGAACGGCATGGGTGCCCTCGACGACGAGTTCACCTTGGACGGCCTGCGGGATCTCTCCGACACCTGCGCCGTCCTCACCCGTGACAATCAACAGGCCCTCGTGATCTCCGGCCTCCTGCACACGCGCGGCATCGACCATCGGCTGCGGCGCCCACTGGAGGAGCGTCCGGTGCCGTACTGGGTGGCCGAGCTGCTGCGACGCACGGAGGCGACCGGCCTCAGCGAGGACCGGTTCCGCACCCTCCTCTCGGAACTCCCACTCCCGTACGAACCGAACGTCGCCGCCCTGTGGACGGTGCTGCGTCGGGTCGCGCGCGGACCGGGGCGCGGGGTGCTCGATCTGGACAGGCTGCGCCGCGCGGTCGCCGACGGCAGGTTTCCCGACGAAGCGGCCGACCCGGAGACCACCCGCCTCGTCCTCTCGACGGTGCACCGGGCCAAGGGCCTGGAGTTCGACCGGGTTATAGTCCTGAGGCCTCCGACCGTCGCCGAGCTCCAAAAGCGGTACCAGGACGAGTTGGACCTTCCAGCCGAAGCTCGCGCTTTGTACGTGGCGATGACACGCGGCCGCCAGGACCTGTATCACGTGGCGCCCCCCGAACTGCCGCACTTCAAACGGGCAGGGGGCCGACGGCACGGACGTCGCTACCTCGGGTCGTGGCGGTCGTACGACAGGTACGGGATCGTCGCCGAGGCGGGCGACGTGTGCCGGGACAACCCGCCCGGTCCTCGAACGGACGCTGTCACCACACAGGCGTATCTCCTGGAACAGGTGCGTCCCGGCCAGGAGGTACTGCTGTGCAAGCGCCACGACCTGCCGATGAGCGACGTCGAGAGCCCGCCGTACGCCCTGATGCACGACGGAAGGGAGATCGGGGAGGCCTCGCAGCGATTCCGCGAGGATCTTTTCCGGGTACAGAAGGTGAACCGCACCTGGGACCCTTGGTGGCCCGACGAGATCCACGACCTGCGGATCGACACCCTGGAGACCGTGACCGGGAGCACCGCCGCCGGCACGAACGCCGGACTCGGTGAACGAGGCGTGTGGATCGCGCCGCGGATCACCGGCGTCGGCCGGTTCCGGAGAGCCGACGACCATGAGGAGCAGCGCGCATGACGCAGGTGCCAGGCCCACACTCCGAGCACTACCGCGTCCGGGACGAGGAACTCCTGGCGGGGCTCCGCCGTGAACTCCTGGGCCCCGCTGAGAACGCCGAGCCGGACGATCGCGGCGAGGTCCTCTCCCAAGACGCACCGATCGACCGCTACCTGACGGGCGTGCTGTATCCCCGAGCCGCGGACAGGGCGGCGAAGGAACGGAAGGACGAGGACGTCGCCGAGCAGGAAGGCCTCGACGCCGCCCCTGTGCTCACCCGCGAAGACGTCGAGGAGTCCGGCACCGCGCAGGAGGTCGGCGCCGCGGGTGACAGGCGCCCTTCGTCGATGGGTCTGACCTTCGCGGTCCGCCCGGCCATAACCAGCTCTATCGTGGTCTCTGCCCGCGCGGCCGTCTACGAACCCACCGATGCCGAGGGCAGGCCTGTTCCTGCGCGCCGCGCCGAGGCCCGTACCACCGCCGACCAGCGGGAGCGGTGGCGCCGCAAGGAACTCGTCCTCCCCGAGCAGCACATCGACGTCAGCCTTCCGGATCCGAGGAAGACGATCGAACTCGCGCCGGAAGCCGCGTTGCACGTCAACGTCCGGCGCCACGATCGGACCACCGACACGGTCACGGTCACGGTCACCCTGATCAATACGCAGAAAGTCGGTGAGCGGGATCTCCAGGACGCCTTCTCCCTGTTCCAGTGCGGTCTGTCGGTCCGCGCCGCGGACGGCTCCACCGCGTTCGTCGAGCGTCCCGCCCCCGCCGCCGCCCACGACGAGGAGATCGCCACAAGTCGGTTGCTGCACCGCCACGCTCCCACCTTCGCGGTCGGCCACGGCTGCGCCGCCGAGTGGGACTGGACTCCGCAGCCGATCGGCATGATCGAAGCCGAACAGCCCGCCGTCCCCGAGGTGCGAAGCCAGTTCATGCCTACGGTGGAAGTGCTGCTGACCGACTCCAACCCGGAGATCGACAGCTCGGCACTGTCGATGCTGGGGCTGGCCGAGCAGACCGACACCGAGGTCCTGGCCGCTCTTGAAGGGCTGGCCACAGGGTACGAGCACTGGATCGACCGCAAGGCGACCGAAGCGGACGCTCTGACGGGTACCGTCCACGAGAAGCCCGCACGGGAACAGGTGAGCGCCTGCCGCGAGGCACTCGACCGTATCCGTGAAGGCATTGAGCTGCTGCGGACCAAGCCCGATCTCATGCGTGCTTTCCGCCTGGCGAATCGCGTCATGGCCGACCAGCGCGCCCGCAGCAAGTGGGTGAAGGACGGACGCGTCGGCACCCCCGCCCCGGCCGCCGGCCGCTGGCGCCCCTTCCAGATCGCGTTCCTGCTGCTCTGTCTGGCCGGCATCGACGACCGTGCGCACCGTGATCGGCAGGTGTCCGACCTGCTGTGGTTCCCCACCGGTGGCGGCAAGACGGAGGCCTACCTCGGGCTGATCGCCTTCACGTCGTTCCTGCGTCGCATTCGGCGGGGTGTGGACGGCGGCGGGGTCACCGTCCTCATGCGTTACACCCTGCGGCTGCTCACCCTCCAGCAATTCGAGCGCGCGGCGATCCTGCTCTGCGCCATGGAGAATATGCGACGCCGGACGCCCGAGCTGGGCCATGAGGAGTTCTCCGTCGGCATGTGGGTAGGGCGTTCGGCCACCCCCAACACGCTGGCCGCTGCCGGCCAGAAGCTGGACGAACTACGGAGGAACCTCGACAAGCGCCTCGCCACCGAGAATCCCGTCCAGTTGCACGCCTGTCCCTGGTGCGGGACACGCCTCGACGCCCGTAACTACGAAGTCGACGAGGATGCCAAGCGCATGTACGTCCGATGCGCCGGCTCGGGCTGCGACTTCGCCGACGGTCTGCCCGTCCACCTGATCGACGAGGCGGTGTATGACGCGCGACCGACCTTGGTGATCGCCACCGTCGACAAGTTCGCGTCGATGCCATGGCGTCCCGCGACCTCCGCGCTCTTCAATCGCGACGACGACCCGAACGGCGGGACGCCGCCCCCGGAACTGATCGTTCAGGACGAACTGCACCTGATCTCGGGACCATTGGGGACCCTGACGGGCCTCTACGAAACCGCCGTCGACGCCCTCGCCGACCGGCCCAAGGTGATCGCTTCCACAGCGACCATTCGTCGCGCCGCTGACCAGGGACGCCACCTCTTCGCCCGCGAAGTACGGCAGTTCCCGCCGGCAGGCCTCGATGCCCGCGACTCGTGGTTCGCCGTGGAGACGCCGCGCCAGGAGAAGGCGAGTCGACGATACGTCGGTCTCCTGGCACCCGGCACCAGCCAGTCCACCCTGCTGATCCGCACGTACGCCACCTTGCTGCACCGGGCCATGCAGGCGAAGACCGATGACGAGGTGCGTGACGCGTACTGGAGTCTCGTCGGCTACTTCAACAGCCTCCGGCTGCTGTCCGCGGCCGAACTCCAGGTTCACGACGACGTAGTGGCTTATCTGGAGTTGCTCGCCGAGCGTGAGGGGGTGGAGGTCCGTTCGGTCGCCAACTACTCGGAGCTGACGAGCCGTATCGACGCCAGTGAGATCCCGACCCGCCTCAAGGGCATCGAGAAGCGGCTGCCCGACGGGGACACCGTGGATGTCCTGCTGGCCACCAACATGATCGCGGTCGGCGTGGACGTGGACCGCCTCGGTCTCATGGCCGTGATGGGCCAACCGCAGACGACCGCCGAGTACATCCAGGCGACCAGCCGCGTCGGCCGCGCGCACCCCGGCCTGGTCGCGGTCATGCTGAATTCGACACGGTCCCGGGACCGTTCCCACTACGAGAGCTTCCAGCATTTTCACTCGGCCCTGTACCGCGAGGTCGAGTCCACCTCCGTCACCCCGTTCTCCGCCCGCGCCCGTGACCGTGGCCTGCACGCGGTGATCGTCGCCCTCGCCCGCATCATGATTCCGGCCGCGCGCCCCAACGAGGGCGCCGGCCAGGTCGAGTCCTATGAGCACGTGCTCCGGGGCCGCATCAAGTCGATCCTCCTGGAGCGCGTCGAGGCGGTCACCCCGGAGGAGAGCGATGCCGTCTCCCGGGCTTTCGACGAGTTCATCGAGTGGTGGTGCGAGGAGGCCGACATCCACAGTGGGCTGCTGTTCGAACCTCAGAGGGGCCGTCGTACCCCTTCGCTCCTGAAGGCGTACGACGACGAGTCCGAGGACGCAGACGCGTGGTCCACCTTGTGGAGCCTGCGCGATGTCGACGCCGAGTCCGCTCTGTTCATGGAGGGAACCCGATGACCCCGCCTCCCGCCCGCCGTCGCCGGACCGGCGCGAACGGCGCCGCACCCGTCCACAACTTTCCGCGGCGTGGCGCGGTCCGTCGTGCCCAGGCAATCACCACGTACGGCGTCGGGTCGCTCATCGCCGTGGATCACGAGTCCTTCATCGTCTCGGGGCTCGACGAGGCCGAGCAGAGCTGGAGTCGTGCCGAGTCCCCACGGATCCATGAGCGGCGCTTGGCCCGGCTACTCGGCGTCGACTACTTCCGGCTGCCGCCCGCTTCCGACGACACCAGCAGGGACGGTCTCCGGGTCCGACGGTTCCCCTTGATGCACTCCTGCCCGGGGTGCGACGACTTGCAGCGGCACCGTGACTTCAATCCGCCCGCCGGCAGGAGCGTCTGTGGCACGTGTGAGGTCGACCTGGTCCCCTCGCGTTTCGTCGTCGCGTGCGAGGCCGGACACCTCGGCGAGTTTCCGTACTGGCAGTGGGTGCACCGCTCCAAGGAGCGTGGCGCCTCGCCGACCGCACAGTGCGGGGGGAAGCTCAAGCTGCGTACTTCCGGACACACTTCCTCTCTCCGCTCCATCCTGGTCTCCTGCTCCTGCGGGCAAGCTCCCGAGGTCTCGATGGAGGGATCCTTCCGCAGGAACGCGCTCAAGGACCTGGGCCTCAAGTGCCGAGGCCCGCGCCCGTGGCTCGGTGCATCCGCCCCCGCTCAGGAGTGCGGACTTCCCCTGCGCACGTTGCAACGCGGTTCCTCCGCGGTATGGCAGCCGGTGCTGAAGTCTGCGCTCTCCATCCCGCCGTGGAGCGACGGCCGCGCGGATCCACTTGCCGAACACTGGGACGCGCTTCGCGAGTACGACGAGCGCGAGCATGTCGAGATCTACCTCAAAGGTGTTTTCAAGGGACAGTGTCCCGTACCGCTGGACGAGGTGATGGCGCTGCTCGACGCGGAACGCGAAGAGGATCCCGACGGCGAGTCGGCCCCCACCTTCGACCACCGCTACCGTGCCCTGCGCAACAAGGAGTACGAGCGTCTTCGCGCGGGCAATGGCGAGAGCGAACACACCCGCGACGAGCAGTTCGTCTGCGAGACCCCACTGGGCGACCAGGGTGTGCTCGATCCACTCGGCGTCATCGGCCCGATGCTGGTCAAGAAGCTCCGCGAGGTTCGCGCCCTGAAGGCGTTCACCCGGCTCGTCGACGCCGAGTCGACGACCGACACCAAGGAGATGCCTCTGTCCGAGCGCCCCCTGCGTTGGCTCCCGGCCATGGAGGTGCGGGGCGAGGGAGTCTTCCTCCGCCTGGACGAGGACCGGCTGGACGCCTGGGAGAAGGCACCGGCGGTGGCAGCCCGGATCGAACGGATGCGTACCGCCCACCAGCGGGTGCTGGAGCAGCGGGCCGACGACCCGAGCCACGTGGTTCCCTCCCCCGCCACGCCTCGCATGGTGCTGCTGCACACCCTGGCCCACGTCCTCATCAACGAGTGGAGCCTGGAGGCGGGCTACCCCGCCGCCTCCCTGCGCGAGCGCCTTTACGCCGCCGATGACATGGCCGGGGTACTCGTCTACACGGCGACGAGCGACTCTGCGGGCAGTCTGGGTGGTCTGGTCGCTCAAGGTGAGCCGACCATGCTCGCTCGGGCGGTTCGTTCGGCCGTCCGCCGTGCCGAGTGGTGTTCCTCGGACCCGCTCTGCATGGAGACCGAGGCGTCCGGCGCCGGCGGGATCAACCTGGCGGCCTGCCATGCCTGCGTGATGCTCCCTGAGACGAGTTGCGAGCACAACAACATCCTGTTGGACCGCGCACTCCTCGTCGGTACCCCGGACGAACACCACGTGGGCTTCTTCGCGAACATACTGAGCCGCTAGCAACTCGCCGAGCGTGTTGGACCGCTTCGCAGAGCACGTCCCCGCGAAGCGTCCTGACTCGAACGAACTACCGCCGACCACAATCGGTGCACCCCGTGGAGATTGCGTAGCGGAGACCGCAGGCGGACTAGGTGCCGATTTCCGCCTCGAAACGCGTCTGCGCCCGATCGAGAAGCTCATCCGCATCGTGCCCCTGTGCCCGCAGCCAGTGGAGCACGCCGGCGATGACCTCGACCGCGGCGTTCTCGACCAGGGCCGTACCCAGTGGACGCGAAGCACCGCTCACCGGACCGGTCAGCGCCCGGCTGCCGTGGGGTTGAGTTCGATCGGTCGGTTCGGTCGCCAACTCGCACCACGTCGCTTTCCGATCAAGGCGAAGATCGACACCCCAGCGATCGGCGGTCGCTGCGACAAGCGCCATACCTCGACCGCCTTCGCAGTCGCTCCCAGCCTGCATCAGCGTCGGCAGGGCACGGCAGTCGGGATCGTGGACCTCGATGCGCAGGTACGTGTCGTTCATCGAGACCGCCAGCGTGGCGGGAGTGCCACGGCCGACGTGTGTGATGACGTTGGCCACGAGCTCGCTGACGCAGAGCTGTGCTCCGTCCACGACCTCGTGAAGCCCCCAGATCCCCAGGTGCAGCTTCATGATGCGCCGCAGCGCCGCCACTTCCTCGGGCTCGGCCGTGAACGCCAGTTCCCAGGGCTTCCGCTGCAGACACGCAGTGTTGAGCACGAAAGGTCGTCCCCTCTCATCACATGGTTGCCACGCCGACGAGGCGACGTAGCGTCACGAATGCTCACAGTGAGTGGCACCAACGGCTAGCATGCGGCCTGCCCATCCCGTCGTGCAATGTGCACGACGGGATTCCCGCGTACGAGTGATTGGCAAGCCCAATCCTTGGCGCGAGACTGAACGTCCGCTACCAGAAAGGTGCTTGTGATGGCAGGCTCTCCGACGGCACGCCGTCGCCGTCTCTCGATCGAGCTGAAGAAGCTCCGCGAGTCGAGTGCCCTCACCTGCGCTCAGGTCGGTCAGGCCCTGGACTGGAGCGGCTCCAAGGTCAACCGCATGGAGACGGGGAGCGGTCGCGTCCAACCCTCCGACATCGATGCTCTGTGCCGTTTCTACGGAACCACCGACGAACTGCGCGACTTTCTCAAGTCACTTGCACGGCAGGCCAAGACACGCGGCTGGTGGCAGGTGCACGGTGCCGGCGTTCCCGAGTGGTTCAACATCTACATCGGCCTGGAGCAGGACGCATCCACCATCCGCCAGTACCAGTGCGAGGTGGTTCCCGGTCTGATGCAAGTCGGACCGTACGCTCGCGAGCTCCACACCACCGGCGCGCACATGTCGTCTCAAGACATCGACAGAGCAGTACGTGTACGCCTGGAACGCCAGGTCATGCTCACGCGACCGGATGCTCCCGAGGCGTGGTTCATCGTCAACGAGGCCGCCGTACGCAACGTCATCGGAGATCGCTCCCTGATGCGCGACCAGCTTGAACGGGTCTTGGACGCAGCGGAGCTGCCGAAGGTCACTCTGCAGGTGCTTCCCTTCGATTCGGGCACCTACCCCGCCACAGGTTCATTCACCATGCTCGGCTTTCCTGCGCAGGAGGACCTCGACCTGGTGTATCGCGACGGAATCACTGACGCCGTCTATCTGGAAGGCGAGCATCATGTTCGTGAGTACGCGCGGGCGTTCGACGGCTTGCGAGCCGCAGCTCTGAGTCCTCAGCGTTCCGCCCAGCTGATCAAGTCCGTTCTGAAGGAATACGCAGGATGAGCATGGAAGAGTCGCTCGACCAGGACCGTCCGGTGTGGTTCCGGTCGTCGTACAGCAACGGCGCCGGGGGGGAGTGCGTGGAGTGCGCGCCGACCTACGGAGGCGTTCTTCTCCGCGATTCCAAAAGCGGCATGGCTTCCGTGGTCATGGTGGGCGGCGAGACATGGAGCGCCTTCATCGGGGGCTTGAAATGCGGGGGCGCCTAGTTGGCCCTCGCACATTCGGGAGTTTCGAACCGGGACCGTGGCCTTGGCGGAAGTCGGATCGGCCTCACCTGGCGTCGATTTCGAGGTACCCACGGCCGCCCGGTTGTTCTGAGGGTGGCGGTTCCGGGGCGAGCGTCAAGAGCGCCCTTCGGGCGTCGGCTTCGCCGATTGCGCTGCGCTCCACTCTTGACCCTCGCCCCTCCACCGCGGTGATTTTCCTGGCCGGGCGGCCCAGGGATGGGGCCTCCCGGACCCGTGCGTGCGTGGTGGCGGTTCGTTGCCGGGGTGCCAGTGGGAGGGTGGGGCACGCCGGGGTGGTGTGGCGAGTGGCGCAAGTCTGGTGGATCGGCTCTGGAGCGAGACCGGTGGGCTGTAGTGGCGGTTCGTTGCCGGGAGTCGGAGGGAGGGTGGGCGCGCCGGCGCCTCTGGGCACGCCGGGGTGGTGTGGCGAGTGGCGCGGGTCTGGTGGATCGGTTCTGACGGCCGTACGGCATTCTGCGATGATCTCCGAGGCGTTCAGGGCTGCTTGGGGGAGGTGAGCCATGCGTGTCGGGGTCTATCTCGCGCATCCGCGAGGCGGGAGCTTCAATCACGCTCTCTTCGAGGCCGTGGTGGGTGAGTTGCGTGGGCGAGGGTGTGACGTCGTCACGCATGATCTGTGTGCCGAGGGGTTTCCGGCCGGGGTGGCCGCCGAGGAGACGGGGACCGTTGAGGCCGCCGGGCGGGCCGGGGATCCTCAGGTCGCGCTGCATCGGGGCGAGGTAGCCACGCTGGACGCCCTGGTGTTCGTGCATCCCAACTGGTGGGGAATGCCGCCCGCTGTGCTCGTCGGGTGGGTGCAGCGGGTGTTCGTGCCGGGAGTCGCCTACAAGTTGGGCAGTGCGGAAGGGGAGCCCGCGGGGTTGTTGCGGGCCGGGCGGGCGCTTGTGCTCAACACGTCCGACACTCCGGCCGAGCGGGAGGCGAGTGAGTTCGGGGATCCGTTGGAGCGGGTCTGGCGGGCTTGCGTGCTGCCGTACGTGGGAGTCGTTGACGTGCGGCGCGTGGTGTTTCGTACCGTCAGTGGTTCCGGTGAGGATCTGCGGGCCGAGTGGCTCGCTCGGGCTCGGCGGGAAGCCGGTGCACTGCTGGACCGAGGGGATCCGTCCCGCTCGTGACCATGTCGGCGCACCGCGGCTCAAGATGCGATCTCCGCCGCTCGCGCGGGACGATGAAGTGACTGCCAGGTGCTTCATCCCCCTACCCACCCCTGATGATCATGCTGCTCGCAGAGAAGAACGCCCTGATCTACGGAGCCGGTGGGGCGATAGGCGGTGCCGTCGCTCGGGCCTTCGCCCGAGAGGGGGCCACCGTCTTTCTCGCCGGTCGCACGGAGGCCAAGCTTCAGGCGGTGGCCGGGGACATCGCCGCCGCGGGCGGACGGGCCCGCACGGTTCGGGTCGACGCGCTCGACGAGGGGTCCGCCGAGGACTGTGTCGACTCCGTGATGAGGCAGGGCCGGCGAATTGACGTCTCGTTCAACGCCATCGGGCTGGACGAGGTGCAAGGGACGCCGCTCGTCGAGATGTCCTACGAGGACTTCGCCCGGCCGATCGGCGTCGCGACCAGGACGCAGTTCCTGACCGCGAAGGCGGTCGCGCCGCACATGGTCGAGGCCGGGTCCGGCGTGATCATGATGATCACGGCGTCGCCGTCCCGGATCCCCTTCCCCCTCGTCGGTGGCTTCGGCGTCACCTGCGCCGCGCTGGAGGGCTTCTCCCGCACCCTGGCGGCGGAGCTGGGGCCCAGTGGCGTGCGCGTCATCTGTCTGCGCTCGGCGGGATCGGTGGAGTCGATCGAGGAGGTGCTGGACAAGCATGCCGCCGGCATCGGGACGACCCGTGACGACTTCATCGAGGATCTCACGGAGATGACCCTGCTGAAACGGCTGCCCTCCCTCGCCGACGTCGGCAACGTCGCCGCGCTCATGGCATCGGACCACGCGGCCGCCATGACCGGCGCCGTGCCCAACGTGACCTGCGGTCAGGTGGTGGACTGACGGCACCGGTCGCGTGCCGGTACCGACCCCCGGCGGTGTTGGTCTCGGGTCGCATCCGCCGGCCAGGAAGGTGGGCGCCTGGCCCGCCGTGTTCGGGGTGGCGGGGGCCGTCGCCCTCGCGTCCTGGGCGGTCGCCGATCGGCAGGCGTGAGCCTCGGTCGTCGCAGACGGCTACTCCGACCTGAACGCCCTCCGGTAGCCCTGCGGGCTCGTCCCCACCACCCTCCGGAAGCGTTCCCTGAACGCCGTGGGCGAGCCGAAGCCGGCCTGCGCCGCGATGCGTTCGACCGGGTACGACGTCGTCTCCAGCAGGTACTGCGCCCGCCGCACCCTTGCCCGGTGCAGCCACTGCAACGGCGTCGTCCCCGTCTGCTCCCGGAAGCGCCGGTTGAGGGTACGCGTGCTCATCCCGGCCTGCGTCGCGACGTCGTCCAGCGTCAGGTCGCGGTCGCAGTTGTCCTGAAGCCAGGCCAGCAGGGGCTCCAGCGTCGCGCCCGCGGGGGCCGGGGGCTGGTCGTGCACGATGAACTGGGCCTGCCCGCCCTCCCGTTCCAGCGGCATGACCGACATCCGGGCGGCGTGCGCGGCGACCGCCGAGCCGTGGTCCTTGCGGACCATGTGGAGGCACATGTCCATCGCCGCGGCCGCGCCCGCCGACGTCAGGAACTGGCCGTTGTCGACGTAGAGGACGTTCGGGTCGACCGTCACCTTCGGGTAGCGCCGCGCGAGGTCCGGCGCCGCGATCCAGTGCGTCGTGGCACGCAGGCCGTCCAGCAGGCCGGTCGCCGCGAAGATGAACGCGCCCACGCAGACCGACGCGATCCGCGTGCCGTTCGCCGCCGCCGCGCACAGCGCCTCGGCGACCCCGGGCGGCAGCGTCTCGGGCGGGTCCTCGACGCCGGGCAGGATGATCGTGTCGGCCTCCGCCAGCGCCTCCAGGCCGTACGGCGCCCGCACGGTGAACGCCCCGGCGTCCACCTCCTCCCGCTCCGCGCAGACCCGCACCCGGTAGGCCTCACGGCCGTCCGGCAGGCGGGCCCAGCCGAAGGCGTCGATCGGGGCGGAGAGGTCGAAGGGGATGACGCCGTCCAGCGCCAGTACAGCCACGGTGTGCATGGCGGGATCGTAGGCATACGACGGGCTTTCGCCAACCCGGTCCGGAGCGACGTACGCCGTCACTCCCGTCAAGGCATGGTCGACGATCACCCGAGACCCGGCCGGACTACCTCGACGGACGCGGCCAGAGGCCCTTCGAGCCTGCACCGGGCTTCCGTGGCGAGAATCCGTCGAAGCCTGTCACTGACGCCACTTCCCCATGATCCACCACGACCTTAGCGTCGACGTCCGTGACCAAGTTCCTCCTCGCCGTCCACGTCCTCGCCGCGATCGTCGCCATCGGGCCCGTCACCGTCGCCGCGAGCATGTTCCCGCCCGCCGCGCGCCAGGCCATGGCCGCGCCCGACGACCCGAAGGCCGCCGAGACGGTCCAGCTGCTGCACCGGATCTGCCGGGTGTACGCCACCGTCGGCGTCGTGGTGCCCGTGTTCGGGTTCGCCACGGCCAGCGCCATGGGGGTGCTGGGCGACGCCTGGCTGATCGTGTCGATCGTGCTGACCGCGCTGGCCGCGCTCGTGCTCGTCGCCCTGGTGCTGCCCCGGCAGGGCGCGCTCGTGGAGGGCGGCGGGACGCGGCAGGCGACCGTGCGGCTGGCCATGTTCACCGGCATCTTCAACCTGCTGTGGGCGGTGGTGACGGTGTTGATGATCGTCCGGCCGGGGTCCACGACCGGCGCCTGAGCCCCGTCCCAGGGTCGGAGGCCCGAGGCTCAGGACCTGTGCGTGAGCACGTTCACCACACGCCCGCCGGGGTCCCGCACGAAGAAGCGCCGTACACCCCACTCCTCGTCGCGCAGTTCGCGTACGACCTCCGCGCCCGAGGCCAGCACCCGCGCGTACACCGCGTCGACGTCCTCGACCTCCACGCTGAGGTCGGGGACGACGGGCGCGGTGCGTTCCTCGGTGAGGAAGATGAGCTGGGCGGTGGGGTTGGCCGGGGACGCCAGGGTCATCACCCAGCCCAGGTTCATGACCTCCTCCAGGCCGAGCAGGCCGTAGAAGTCACGGTTGTCCTCCATCGCCGCCTCGGACGGGACCTGGCAGTCGGGGACGACTCTGCGGACGGTCATGGGGAGGGCTCCCCGGGTTGTCAGGCCGTCGCCTTGGAGGTCTTCGATCCCGTCACCGACAACGGTGTGGCGATGTCCTCCAGGGACCGCCGCTCCGCCCGCACGGCGAGGAACACCGCGACCAGGCCCGCCGCGCACATCAGACCCGCGCCGATCTGGAAGGCGAGCACGGTGTCGGCGACGACGCCCGACGCGGTCAGGTCGGCGAAGATCAGCGGGCCGCTGATGCCGCCCGCCGCGGTGCCGAGGGCGTAGAAGAAGGCGATGGCCATGGCCCGGGTCTCCATCGGGAAGATCTCGGAGACGGTGAGGTAGGCGCTGGACGCGCCCGCCGAGGCGAAGAACAGCACCACGCACCAGCAGGCCGTCATCGTCGTCGCCGTCAGGGAGCCCCGGTCGAAGAGCCAGGCCGTCCCGAACAGGAGCAGGCCGGAGAGGATGTACGTCGAGGAGATCATCACCCGGCGGCCGACCGTGTCGAAGAGCTTGCCGAGCAGCAGCGGGCCGAGGAAGTTGCCCGCCGCGATGACGGCGAAGTAGTAGCCGGTGCTGCCCGTCGGCACGTCGAAGAAGGTGCTGAGGATGGTGCCGAAGCCGAAGGTGATGGCGTTGTACAGGAACGCCTGGCCGATGAAGAGCGACAGGCCGAGAACGGCCCGGCGCGGGTAGCGGCCGAAGACGGTCCTGGCGATCAGGCCGAAGCCGATGCTCTTGCGCTCCTGGATGGTGATCTCGCCGGCGGGCGGCGGCAGCGGCTCACCCTTCTCCTGCTCGATCTCCCGTTCGACGGACGAGACCAGCTCCTCCGCCTTCTCACCCCGGCCGTGGATGAACTGCCATCGTGGCGACTCCGGGACATGGCGTCGTACCAGCAGGACGACCAGGCCCAGGACCACGCCCAGCGCGAAGCTCAGCCGCCAGCCCAGGTCCTTCGGGAAGATCGCGGTGTCCAGCATGACGATCGACAGCAGGGCGCCGCCGATGGCGCCGAGCCAGTAGCTGCCGTTGATGATCAGGTCGACCCGGCCCCGGTAGAGGGACGGGATCAGCTCGTCGATCGCGGAGTTGATGGCCGCGTACTCGCCGCCGATGCCGAAGCCGGTGAGGAAGCGGAAGAGGAAGAACCACCAGGACTCGAAGGACAGCGCCGTCATGGCCGTGGCCGCCAGGTAGACCACCAGCGTCACCATGAACAGCCTCTTGCGGCCGTACCGGTCGGTCAGCCAGCCGAAGAACAGGGCGCCGGAGCAGGCGCCCGCCACGTACAGCGCGGCCGCGATGCCGGTGACCTGGGCCGCGCTGACGTCCAGGCCGCTGCCCTCCTCCGCCAGCCGGCCGGCGACGTTGCCGACGATGGTGACTTCCAGACCGTCCAGGATCCAGACGGTGCCGAGGCCGATCACGATCATCCAGTGCCACCGGGACCACGGCAGCCGGTCCAGTCGGGCCGGGATGGACGTGGTGATGGTGCCGGTGGAGGCGGGCACGGAATCCGGCGACGACGACGCTGCTGCTGTCATGGCTCCCTCTCCCTCGGGCGACCCCCTCTCGTATGCCCGGGAAGGGGGAGGTCACGCCCCCAGCATGCGGGAGACGGTGTAGATCAGCAGCCCGGCCAGCGAGCCCACCACCGTGCCGTTGATGCGGATGAACTGCAGGTCACGGCCGATGTGGGCCTCGATCTTCCGAGTGGTGTGCTCGGCGTCCCAGCCGGCCACGGTGTCGGTGATCAGCAGGGTGATCTCGCTGCGGTACGTGGTCACGACGTGCACCGCCGCGCCCTCGACCCAGCTGTCCACCTTGTCCTGGATCTTGGGTTCGGTGGCCATCCGGGCGCCCAGGGAGAGCAGGGAGGCCCGCACCCGCAGCCGCAGCTCACTGCGCTCGTCCTCGGCCGCGGAGACGATCATGGATCGTACGGCCGTCCAGGCGGAGGCGATCAGGTCCTGGACCTCGCCCCGGCCCAGCACCTCCCCCTTGAGCCGCTCCACCTTCGCGCGGATCTCGGTGTCGGACTGGAGGTCGCAGGCGAAGTCGGAGAGGAAGCGGTCCAGGGCGCCGCGCGCGGGATGGGACGGCATGTCCCGCATCTCCGCGCAGAAGCGCAGCAGCTCCTTGTAGACCCGCTCGCCGACCTTGCGGTCCACGAACCGCGGGGTCCAGCCGGGCGCGCCGCCCTGCACGGCGTCCATCACGGAGTCGCTGTGCAGCACCAGCCAGTCGTGCGCGCGGGAGACGACCAGGTCGACGACCCGTTTGTGGCCGCCGTCGGCGACGACCTTCTCCAGCATCTTGCCGATGCCGGGCGCGATCTCCTGGACTCCCGCCCGCCGGGTGATCGCCTCGCCGACCACCGCCTGCACGTCGGAGTCGCGCAGCACGGTGAGCGCGCCGCGCAGGGCCGTCGCCAGCTCGGCGGTCACCCGGTCGGCGTTCTGCGGTTCGGCGAGCCAGGCGCCGAGGCGGCTGCCGATGCCGACGGCGCGCAGCCGCTGCCGTACGACGTCCTCGGAGAGGAAGTTCTCGCCGACGAACTCACCCAGGGAGACGCCCAGCTGGTCCTTCTTGGTCGGGATGATCGCGGTGTGCGGGATGGGGATGCCGAGCGGATGACGGAACAGGGCGGTGACGGCGAACCAGTCGGCCAGCGCGCCGACCATGCCCGCCTCGGCGGCCGCGGCGACATAGCCGGCCCAGGGACCCGCGCCCGAGTTCGACGCCCACTTGGCCAGCACGTACACCACGGCCACGAGGAGCAGCAGACCGGTCGCGGTGAGTTTCATCCGGCGCACGCCGCGCTGCTTCTCCTCGTCGGCCGGGCTGAACGTCGTCATCGCCCGGACGGCGGACGCGGGCACGGCGCGGCCGCCGGCCGCGCGGTCACCGGCGGCGCCCGGCCGGGCAGACTGCTTTACGGCACCCGCACCCGTTCCACCTGCTTGATCCTGTTTCGTACGATCCATCCGCTCCACCCGTTCCCGAGCCTCCACTCCTCATTGTCCCTTCCTGACCGACTCCTGGAACGTGACAAGAGTTCCCGGCGTCTGTCGGTACGGGCGGCGCGCGAGTGAACCGGTACGTGAACTCGCGCGGCCGAACGGGTCTCCTTCCGGGGGTCCAGGTCAACTTCCCACGCCTCATGGCGCATCATGAGGTGATCACACCGGAGCCTCGGGCTCCACTTCCTCCCGAGGAGAAACGCACCGCATGACCAGGCGTCATCACGGTTATGCCTTGCTCGCCGCCATCGTCTCGCTGATCGTGGCCATGTCGGTCGCCATATACGCCGGAGCCGCCTCCGACGACGGCACCGCACCGAGCGCGCTCGCAGGTCCCCGCCCGTACGACCCCGCCGCCCCGGCGTCCACCGGCACCTGGGTCGGCTCCTGGTCGACCTCCCCGTCCGCCGCCGAGCCCGGCACCGAGACCGCCGGCCTGCACGACCGCTCCGTACGCAACGTCGTCCACACCAGCGTCGGCGGTACGGGTGCCCGGATCACGCTGTCCAATCTCTACGGCCGGCTGCCGCTGACCCTCACGCGGGCCACGATCGCGCTGGCCGCCGCGGACGACAGCGCCGCCGCGGTTCCGCGGACCATGCGGCGACTGACGTTCAACGGCCTCCCCACGGTCGTGATCCCGCCGGGCGCGCAGGTGATGAGCGACGGCGTGCGCATCCCCGTCCCGCCCGACAGCGACGTCCTGGTCACCACGTACGCCCCGGCCGAGCCGGGCCCGGTCACCGTGCACGCGCGCGTGCGGCAGATCTCGTACGCCGCGCGGGGCGAGCGCACCGAGGACGTGACCGGCGCGCCGTACACCGAGCAGGTCGAGGCCTGGCGCTACCTGACCGCCCTCGACGTGCTCAGCAGTGAGGCCGACGGCACCCTCGTCGCCTTCGGCGACTCCCTCACCGAGGGCAACTCCTCCACCGTGGGCGCCAACCGGCGCTGGCCCGACATCCTGTCCGACCGGCTGCGCGAGGCGGCCTCCGCCGGCCAGGACGTGCCCCGGTACGGCGTGGTCAACGAGGGCATCGGCGGCAACCGCGTCCTGACCGGCGGTCTGGGCCGCCCCGCCGACAACCCCAGCGGCCTCAGCCGTTTCCCGCGTGACGTGCTCGGTCGGACCAACGTCAAGGTCGTCGTCATCGACCTCGGCGTCAACGACATCCTGCGCTCGCCCACCGTCATCGACCCCGACCTGGTCCTCGACGGCCTGCGCACGCTGGTCGGCCAGGCCCACGCCCGGGGCATCCGGGTCGTCGGCGCGACCCTGATGCCCTTCGGCGGGCACCGCGGACACAGCGCCGAGCGCGAGGCGGTACGGCAGGAGATGAACGCCGAGATCCGGTCCGGGCGCGTCTTCGACGCGGTGGTCGACTTCGACCGGGCGGTGCGGGATCCGTACGACCCGCGCAGGTTCCGCCCGGACTACGACTCGGGCGACCGTCTGCACCCCAACGACCGGGGCTACGAGCGGATGGCGCGCGAGTTCGACCTGACGGCCCTGAAGGGCGCGGCTCCGGCGAAGCTGTGAGGGGGCGCCGTGCGGGGGCGCGGGCCTAGTCCCTCGGCCGCCGGTCGTGCCCCCAGCCGTGCGCCTGGTCCCCGTGCCCCAGCATCCGCCGGTCCCCGCCCTCGACGTCCCGCTGCTCGCGGCCGCCCCGCACCCGCACCTGCTTGCGCTCGATGCCCACTCCGCCCCAGAAGGCGAACCCGGAGACGATCACCCGCGGGGCGCCCGGGTCGCCCGGCACCCCGTCCTCGCGGCTGTCGAAGCCGCCCATGATCCCGATGCCGCGGACGACGACCTCGACGCCGGGCGGCACGACGATGCTCACCCCGCCCATGACGGCCACGCAGTTGATCTCGACCTCACGGTCGGCGAAGAGCGCGTCGCGCAGATCGATCTCCCCGCCGCCCCAGAACGTGAAGCAGGTGAACCGCTTCGGCACGGTCCAGCGCCCCTTGCGCTGGAAGCCGGACATCACGGCGACGCCCCCCGAGGAGGATCCCCCGCCCCCGGTGATCCGCGCGGCCCAACCCCCGCGCGCGGCGGGCTCCTTGACCATCGAGACCGCCGGTCCCGGCGCCCCGCCCCCGGCGGGCAGGTCCCGCGTGATGGGGGCCAGCTCCCCGTAGGTCCGCGCCTGGTACGTCGCGTCGAGGCGCTCCTCGAACTCCGTCATGTCCAGCCGCCCCTCCGCGAGGGCGTCCCGCAGGACCTCGGCGACTCGCTCTCGATCGGCGTCGGAGGCTCGCAGCTCCGGGGCATCGTCGGTCATGGACAGCAGCCTACGTTTTCCACGGTCCCGGCACTATGCGGTCGCGCGCTCCGTCGGGGGTTTGGGGGTGTCCCCCGTCGAATGCAGCATTCGCGCGATCACGGCCTCGATGTCCGGTTCCCGCACCGAGAGGTCCACCAGCGGGTACTCCGCGGCGATCCGCGCCACCAGCGGCGCCGCCGACTGCGCCGCCGGGAAGGCCAGCCACTGCCGGGGCCCCTCCACCCGGACGACCCGCGCCGGTGCCGGCGCCTCGATCGGCGGCAGTTCCCGCTCCAGGTCGACGACGAGGGTGCGCTCGCTCTCCCCCGCCTCGTGCAGCCCGGCGAGCGGGCCGTCGTACATCAGACGCCCGTGGTCGATGACCATCACGCGGGAGCAGAGCTGCTCGATGTCCTGGAGGTCGTGCGTGGTGAGCAGCACCGTGGTGCCGCGCTCGGCGTTCAGGTCACGCAGGAACTGCCGCACCCTGGCCTTGGAGATGACGTCCAGGCCGATGGTCGGCTCGTCGAGGTAGAGCACCTCGGGATCGTGCAGCAGCGCCGCCGCGATGTCCCCGCGCATCCGCTGGCCGAGCGAGAGCTGCCGCACCGGCACGTCCAGCAGCTCGGCCAGTCCGAGGAGTTCGACGCAGCGTTCGAGGTTGGCGCGGTAACGGGCGTCGGGGATCCGGTACATGCGGTGCATCAGCCGGTACGACTCGATCAGCGGCAGGTCCCACCACAGCGTCGTGCGCTGTCCGAACACCACCCCTATGCGGTGCGCCAGCCGGGTGCGCTGCCGGGACGGGTCGATGCCCGCGACCCGCAGCCGCCCGCCGCTCGGGGTGAGGATGCCGGTGAGCATCTTGATCGTGGTCGACTTCCCGGCGCCGTTCGGCCCGATGTAGCCGACCATCTCGCCGCGTGCCACGCGGAACGAGATCGAGTCGACGGCCCGCACCTGCCGCCGCTCCCGTTTCAGGAAGCCGGTCTTCTTGCGCACGTCGAAGACCTTCTCGATCCGGTCGACCTCGATGAAGCCCTCGACGCCCTCGGCGCCCGCTCCGTCTGCCTCTGTCACCGTCACCGGCCTAACTCCCCGTGCTCTGATACGACTTGAGTCCTGCCCGCCAGGCCAGCCCCGCGAGCGCGCAGCACGCCGCCGCCACCAGTGGCGGTGCGAAGGCCACCCACTCGGGCAGGTCCAGCGGGTAGGGCCGCCCCAGGATGTGGCTCGCGGGCAGCCAGTTGACGAAGGCCAGCGGCAGCACGAAGGTCACGCCGCGCACCAGTTCCTTGCCGAACACGGTCGGCGGGTACTGGAGCAGCGTCGTACCGCCGTAGGTGAACGCGTTCTGCACCTCGGAGGCGTCCTGCGCCACGAACTGGAACGCCGCGCCCCCGACGAACACCGCGCAGAAGATCGCCGCCCCGCTGAGCAGCATCACCGGCATCAGCAGCACCTTCACCGGCGTCCAGTCGATGTCGAGCGCGGCCAGCGCGTAGCCGAGGACCAGCGCGCCCTGGACGACCCGGCCGAGGCGGCGCAGCCCGAACCGGTCGGCGGCGACCTGCGCGAGCACCGGCACCGGACGCACCAGGAGCGTGTCCAGCGTGCCGTCCCGCACCCGCCGCCCCAGCCGCTCCATCGACCCGATGGACAGGTCGGCCAGCCCGAAGGCGACGCCGGTCAGCCCGTACAGGAAGGCGATCTCGGGCAGGGTCCAGCCGCCGAGCTCGTCCACCCGGGAGAACATCAGCAGGATCGCCACGAAGTCCAGGCCGGTCGCCACGAAGTTGCCGACGGTCGTCATCACGAAGGACACGCGGTAGGCCATGGTGGACTTGATCCACATGGCGACGATCAGCCCGTACGCGCGCAGCCCGTCGGCGACCCGCCCGGCCTGCCGCACATGACCCGTCTCACCCACCGTGCACCACCACCCGCCGCGTGGCCGACGACTGCATCAGCCGCCCCACCACCAGCAGCGCCACCGCCCACGCGCCCTGGAAGACGAAGGTGCCCAGCGGGTCGGCCCGGCCCAGCAGCACGTCCGCGGGCGCCTGGAGCAGCGACGACCACGGCAGGGCCCGTACGATCTCGCCGAGCAGGCCGGGAAAGACGTTCAGCGGCAGCAGCATGCCCGAGCAGAAGTAGCCCAGCAGCCAGGTCACCTGGGACACGCCGGTGCCGTCGAGCAGCCAGAACGCGCTCAGTGCCACCAGGTACCGCAGCCCGAAGCTCACCACCATCCCGAGCAGCACCGCCACCAGACAGGCGCCCCAGGTCACCGGGTCCGAGGGCAGCGCGACGTCGAAGACCAGCGCCCCGAACGCGAAGGGCAGCACACCGCGCCCCAGCAGCTGGAAGAAGGCCCGTCCCAAGTCGGAGGCGAGCCACCACAGTTGCAGGTCGGCCGGGCGGTGGAGATCGATCGCCACATCACCCGTACGGATGCGTTCCATCAGCTCGTTCTCGAAGCCGCCACCCCCGATCGCGAGTGTCGACAGCAGCGCCTGCCCGAGCCACACGTAGGTGACGGCCTGTGCCTGGTCGTACCCGCCGAGCTGCGGTCTCTCGTCCCACAGGGCGAGGTAGGTGTACACGAGGATGAGCCCGAAGACCGTGTTGGTGAACACCCCGGCGGCCGTGGCCGCCCGATAGGTCGCGTACCGTCGGAAATTCCCCACCGCGACGGCCGCGTACAACCGTCCCGTGCCCACACCGAACCACCGTCCCCGACCAGCCCGACACCGAAGCGCAGGAGCCTAGTACGCGGCGGAGAGGGCCTGCCAGGCGTTTTCCGGGCGGGACACGTGCACGGATCCGGGAACGGAACGGCCGGTGCGAGAGTCTTCAGATGGGGGCGTAGATGACGTACGAGGAAATACACAGGAGTCCGTGCACGACATGAGTGACGAGCCGCAGCCTCAGCAGCCGAACCAGGACGGGCCCGGGGAGGGGAAGCCCGGCCAGCCGAAGCGCACCGGCTGGCGCCGGATCCTTCCGACCTGGCGCATGCTGCTGGGCACCTTCGTCATCGGCGTCCTGCTGCTGATCGGCGTGTTCTACCTCGGCTACTCGATGGTCAAGATCCCCTCCGCGAACGCGCTGGCGACCAAGCAGAGCAATGTCTACCTGTACGCGGACGGCTCGCAGCTCGCCCGGGACGGCGAGGTCAACCGGGAGAACGTCGCGCTCGCCCAGATCTCCAAGGACGCCCAGCACGCCGTGCTGGCCGCCGAGGACCGCGACTTCTACACCGAGTCCGCGATCGACCCCAAGGCGATGGTGCGCGCGGGCTGGAACACGGCCACCGGCAAGGGCAAGCAGTCGGGCTCCACGATCACCCAGCAGTACGTGAAGAACTACTACCTGGCCCAGGAACAGACGGTCACCCGGAAGGTCAAGGAGTTCTTCATCTCGATCAAGCTCGATCAG
>NZ_JBFBJT010000105.1:0-25833 GCF_040686175.1 Streptomyces sp. NPDC086077
GCCGCCCGCGCCGGGCGGCCCCCTCGGCGCCTGGCGGACTCAGCCGGCCGGGGCCAGCGGCTGCTCCGGACCCGGCTGCGCGGCGAATCGTTCCCGCAGTCCGGCACGGTCGGGCTTGCCCGCCGGGGTGAGCGGCAACTCGGCCATCACCAGCAGCCGTTCGGGGTGCTTGCGCTGCTCCAGCCCCCGCCTGCCGAGATGGGCGCACAGCTCGCCGAGCGTGGGCGTACGGTTCTCGCGCGGCACCACGCAGGCCGCGAGCCGCTCGCCCATCAGCGGATCGGGCACGCCGACACATACCACGTCCCGCACCAGCGGATGGCTCGCCAGCTCGGCCTCCACCTCCGCGGGGCTGATGTTGGCCCCGCCGCGGATCACCACGTCCTTGAGCCGGCCGACGACCCGCAGGGTGCCGTCCTCCTGGAGCAGGCCGAGGTCGCCGGTGCGCACCCAGCCGTCGTCGGTGCGGTAGCGGGCGTCGAGGTCGGGGGCGGCGACGTAGCACAGCGGGGTCATCGGGCCGCGGGCCACGATCTCGCCGACCGTGCCGCTCGGCAGCTCCCGCAGTTCGCGGGTGCCGGGCGAGGCGATGCGGATGTCGGCGACGCGCGGGTCGGGGTGGCCCGCGAGGATGCCCGGCCCCGCACTTCCCGTGTCCTCGGCCGCCAGTCCCGTATGGCAGTTGACGCCGTCGGCCGAGCCGTACAGGTTGACGACGGGGCAGCCGAAGACGCGCCGCGCCTCCTCGGCCGTGGTCTCGTCCAGCGGGGAGCCGCCGACCACCAGGGCGGTGGGCGCGGTGAACTCCGGCCGGCCGTGCTCGGCGACGCGGTCCAGCATCATCCGGATCATGGTCGGCACGCCGAGGACATGGGAGGGCCGGTGCGCGGCGAGCGCCTCCAGCGCGGACTCCGGCGTGAAGTGGTCGAGCAGGACGAGGGTGCCGCCGTGCCGGGCGAGCGCGACGGCGGTGCCGTTGCTGCCGAACGCGGAGGCCAGCGGCACCAGGAACAGACAGCGCGGCGGCTGCCCGCCGGTCATCAGGGAGGCGAGGAAGTTGCCGCGCCCGCCGGCCAGCGCGTTGTGCGAGTACGCCACCATCTTCGGCTCGGCCTCGGAGCCGGAGGAGACGAGGATGCGCGCGGCGGAGTCGGGGTGCGGGCGGGCCGGGGCGAAGGACCTCGGGTCGGTGCGCAGCAGCTCGGACAGCGCGACGGCACCCTCGGGTGGGGTGCCGGGCCCGGCCGCGACCACGGCGCGCAGGGCGGGCAGTTCACCGGCCAGGGCCAGCAGGTCGGCCGCGTGGTGGTTGCCCCGGTGCTCGGCGGCGGCGATGACCGCGACCGCCTCCGATCTGGCGAGCAGCGACGCCGCCTCCCGCCCGCCGCGGCCCACCGGGAAGGGCAGCGCGACGGCGCCCAGGGCGGCCAGCGCCAGGTCGGCGATGACGGCGTTCCGGCCGTTCGGCAGTTGTATGCCGACCACGTCACCGGCGCGTATGCCCAGCCCTGACAGGCCGGCGGCGAGACATCGGGCCTTGCGGTCCAGCGCGGTGTAACAGAGTTTTCCCTTGGCGTCGAGGATCGCCGTGCGGTGCAGGTCGGCGATCTGGTGGGCGCGGTAGAGGCTGTACAGGTCGAGGTCGGGGCAGGTGCCCTCGACGGCCCAGGAACGGCGCAGCTGGGCGGGAAGCAGGTCGTGCAGGGTGACGGTCATGCGAAGCTCCAGGGGTCGGGGACGGCGGGGGCGCCGTGCGCGTCGCGGCTGATCGAGCCGGTGGTGAGCAGGTCGGAGAGGTCGGTGACGACCGGGACGGCCGCGAGCCCGCGGCCCCGCAGGTCTTCCAGCGCCTGTGCGGTGGACAGCGCGCGCAGGTCGCGGCGGATCGCCGCCTGGTCCGGAAGGGCGATCCAGCCGTCCGCCGTCGGCAGCGGACGGCGGAAGCCCGCCGGCCGCCGGGGGTCCAGCCCCCGCCCCGCACGGGCGCGGGCAGGCGCGGTGAGCACGTCGGAGGCACCGAGCAGGGACGAGTCCACCCGCACCCCGCACCCCGTGCGCTCCCGCAGCAGCAGGCCGGCCAGCACCGCCTCGGCGCCCAGCAGGCCGCCCAGCACGTCGAGCAGGGTCATCAGCGACGGTGCCGGCGGCTCGTCGGCGGGCCGGGCGGCCTCACCGACCCCGGTACGGGCCTGCACCATGAAGTCGGTGCCCATGGGCGCTCCGGGCAGCCGGCCGGCCCAGCCGCTCGTGCACGCGTAGACCAGCGCCGGGTTGGCGACGGCCAGGTGCTCGTGGTCCAGGCCGAGCTGGGCCGCCTTGCCCGGCGCCCAGTTGTGCAGGAACACATCGGCGCCCGCCGCCAGCTCGCACAGCCGCTCGCGGTCCGCCGCCGACTTGATGTCCACCTCGACTGCCTTCTTGCCCCGGTTGAGCGCCAGCCAGCGTGCCGAGACCCCCGAGCAGGTGGGCGGCATCCCCCGCAGCGGATCCCCGCCCGGCGGCTCGATCCGGACGACCTCCGCGCCCAGCAGGCCCAGCAGATGGGCGGTGAGCGGCGCCTGGATGCGGCGCCCCGCCTCCAGGACGGTCAGCCCGGCGAGTGGGGCGTCGACGGGGGCCGTCGTCCCGGCGGGCGGGACGTCCACCGGTGCCGTCGTCCCGGCGTACGACGCCTGGTGCGGTACGAGTTCCCACGGCGGCGCTCCGTCGTTCTCGGTGGCACGCCGGGCGAGCGACGACAGCGGGCACACGTCCACGCCGGCGCCCCCGGCGGCCTCCCGGACCCGTTCCCACGAGAACGCCCGCACGCTCTCGTGCAGCACGCGCGGGAAGGGGGCGCAGGCGGTCGCGTACCGGAACTGGAAGGGCCGCCAGCCGCGCCGTATCGCCTCCTCGGGCGCGCCGAGCGCCCGCCAGAACGCGGCCCAGCCGCCGGGGTCGAGCGTCTCCAGCTCGAAGAGCGTGCCGTCCGCCGCCCTGAACGGAGGTCCGCCCGGCGCGAGTTCGGCGGCCTCGCCCTCCTCGGCCCCTGCGGCGGCCACGTACTGCGAGACCGCCAGCAGGCCGGCCCGCTCCGCGCTCACGTGCGCGCCGGGGAGGCGTCCCCCGCGGGTCTGCGCCAGCAGTCCGGCCAGCAGCGCCTGCACGGTGAGGACGCCGGTGGCGGTGGCCGCGTAGTCGACGGCGAGGCCGCGGGGAGCGCCGTCACGACGACCGTGCACGGCCATGACGCCGGTCGCCGCCTGCACGGTCGCCTCGTCGACGACACCGTCGCCCCATGTCGTACGGGCAGTGACCGCCTCAGGCCCGGACCGCCACCCGGAGAGGGCGAACCGGCCACCGGAACGGCCGTCGCCGTCGGCGCCGAGCAGCCGCAGATGCTCCGTGACGAGCCCGTCCGCCGGGCCCGGCGGACCCGAGGACTCCCTGCGCAGTCCCTCAAGCGGCCGGGCCGTGCGCAGGGTGACGGGTGTGGCTGGAGGTGCCATGCCTTTCCTTCCTGACGCTCGGGAACCCGGGGGCGGTCGCCCCCGACCTGTTCCACGACAAGAGCAGTCGGACCGGCGAGGGCCGGAGTTCCCACGGGAGCGGAGGAAAGTGGTGCGAGCGACGCGGGGTGAGCCTCAATGTCCGCCGGATTATGTGGAGTTGCGGGACCGGGTGGCGGAGTTCGTCCGCACGCGGGTCATGCCCCATGAGCGGGTGCTGGACGGGGGCGGGCCGGAGGCGAGCGCAGTGCTGGCCCGGCTCCGGAAGGAGGCGAAGGATGCCGGGCTGTGGGCGATGCCCCACCCGGTCGAACTGGGTGGTCAGGGACTGCCGTTCGGGGCGTACGCGCATGTCGCCGAGGCCGAGGGGGCGAGCGACCACGGCCCGGCGGTACTCGGTTCGGCGTCGCTGCTGGACGCCCTGATGCTGTGGCGGCACGGGAGCCCACGCGTCCGCGAGACGTACGTCCGCGCGCTGGTCGCCGGGGATCTGCGGGCCTGTTACGCCATGACCGAACCCGACGTCCCCGGCACCGACCCCTTCCGCACCGCCACCAGCGCCGAACAGGGCAGGGACGGGGCCTGGCGGCTCAGGGGCCGCAAGTGGTTCACCAGCGGGGCCGCGGACGCCGACCTCGTCACGGTGCTGGCGCGGACCGACGGCTGGGCCCCGGACCGGGACGGGCTGTCGCTGCTGGTGCCCACCGGTTCGGCCGGCTTCCACGTGACGCGCGACCTGCCGGTGCTGGGCGCGGCGGGCCAGTACGAGATCGCACTGGACGAGGTGACGGTCGACGCCGACCACCTGGTCGGTGAGCGCGGCAGGGCCCTGGCCGTCGCGGGCGAGCGGCTCCAGCTCGGCCGCACACTGCGCTGTCTGCGCTGGCTCGGACAGGCGCAACGCGCCTTCGCCCTGATGCGGGAACGCGCCCTGTCCCGCACCAGCTCCCGCGGTCCGCTCGGCGAACTCCAGCTGGTCCAGCGCCACATCTTCGAGTCCCTGCTGGCCCTGCGCACCACCCGGCCGCTCGTCCACGAGGCCGCGGGCCTGCTGGACGCGGGGCTCGACGCCCACGTGGAGGTGGGCCTGGCCAAGGTGGCGGCGGCCCGCACGCTCCAGCAGGTGGCCGACGCGGCGATCCAGGTGTACGGCGCGGAGGGGCTGGGCCCGGACACCCCGCTGCCCGGGCTCCTGCGCACCGGCCGCGCCGCACGCATCCTGGACGGCCCGGACGAACTGCACATCACCTCGGTCGCCCGACGAGTGCTGCGAACGGGCCCTCCCTAGCCGGACGGCACGCCGCCCGGCCGTGCCGCGATGCGGGCTCTCCGCGATGCGGGCTTGGCCGGACCCGGCGCGGCGCGCTGCGTACTCGCCGCGCGCGGCGCGCTGCGTACTCGCCGCGAACCGGCTCGGCGTCATACGGGCTCGGCGTTATGCGGACTCCGCCGCGATACGCGCTCGCCGTTGTGCGGGCTCGGCACCACGCGGACTCCACGTCCTGCGGGCTCGGCGCGATACGCGCTCGGCGGCATCGCCGGGACGCCGGCTCGCGGCTCCTCGCGATGCGCGCTCGCCGCGTCACGCGCTCCGCGCCGTAGCGGCTAGCCGCGACGCCTGCTCCGCGCCATTGCGGCTCGCCGCGACGCCTGCTCCGCGCCATCCGGGGTCGGCGCTACGTGGGCTCGGTGAGGCCGGTGAGTAGTGCGAGGGCGTAGGCGAGGAAGAAGTCGCCCCAGATCAGCTCGTGCGCGACGGCCGTGCCGGAGGCGAGGTCGTAGCAGCCGTCCATCAGGCGGCCGTCGCCGGTCAGATGGGAGCGGACCAGCTCGTCGAGGACGGCGACGGCCCTGCTCCCGTGCCCGAGCAGCAGCAACGCCGTGGCGGTGACGGCGGCCGCCGAGGTGTCGTACGGGCCCTCGAGCCGCGCCGCGTCGGCGAGCGGCACGAGGGCGTCCGGTGTCAATCCGGCCGCCACCTCCCCGAGTTCGCCCACACCCGCATGACGTACGGCCTCGGCCACGGCCAGCAGCAGCCAGGCCGGCCCCCGGCTCCACCCCGGCGGCGGATCCTCCCGGGCGGTCCAGCCCCGCCTCGGGTCGTGCTGCCACGCCCAGTGCCGGGGCCGCTGCCCGAGGCAGAGGTCGAGGTGGCGCCGCAGATGGGTCACGGCCGCCTCCGCGTCCACCGTGGCGAGCAGCGGCACCAGCCCCGGCACGCCGTCCGCGCGGGCGAGCATGCGCGGCCCGCCGAACGCCGAACCCCAGGGCACCAGGCCCAGTTCCGCGTCGAAGGAGTCCCGGCAGGCCAGGGCCGCCCGTTCCCGCAGGCCCAGTTCACCGTCGGCCGCCAGAAGGGTGCCGTACCAGAAGATGAGCCCCCGAGTGGCGGTGTCCGACTCGGCCCAGCCCGCGAGCCGGGCGGTGCACAGCCGCGCGGCGTCCCGGTCCGCCGGAGCACCGGTGTACCGGGCGCGCAGCCACAGCAGCCCCGCCCAGAAGCCGCCGGTCCACGAGCCGCGCCCGGTCGTCGTCCACGTCCCGTCGTCCGGCCCGGCGAACAGCGGGAAGCGGTCGCCGACCGCCGCGCGGGTGACGGCGACCCGGCCGAGTACGCGGGCGAGGGCCGGAGCGGCCCACGCGGGGGTCGCGGCCGGGGCGTGGGCGCTCACGCCCCGTCGCCCCCGCGACGTCCACGCAGCGCCCACAGCCCGGCGACCACGCCCGCGCCCGCGAACTCGCCCGCCACGAGCCCCCATCCGGCGCCGTAGCGGCCGGCCTCCGCCAGCAGACCGAACACCGGCGGCCCGATCGCGAACCCGGCGAAGAACCCGGCGGAGACCAGTGCGGAGTCCTGGCCCGCCCGGCCGGGAGCGGCGCGCTGCATCACCAGGACCATCGAGACCGCGTTGGCGGACACCGCGAACACCCCCACGGCCACCGCGGCGGCCCAGGCGAGCGCGGGCGCGTACGAGGAGAGGGCGAGCAGCAGCGCCGCCGGCACCGCCCCCGCGGCCAGCAGACCCGGCAACCACACGGACCGGCCGGGGCGGCCGGCGAGCTTCGACCAGCCGACCCGCCCGGCGATCCCCGCCACGCCCAGCACGGCCACCAGCGCGCCCGCCGCCGTGGCACCGAGGCCGAGCCGCTGCGCGCCGTAGAGCGCCAGATAGGTGTTCACGGAGGCGATGCCACAGCCCAGCAGCAGGGAGAAGACCATCAGCCAGGCGATCGTGCCGCGCGGCACCCCCGCCGCCGGCGTGGATTTCGCGGGCGGATCACCGGGCAGGACACGCGCCGCCCACACGGCCGCCACGACCGCGGCACCCGCCGCCGTCCAGACCGCTCCCCGCCATCCCGCGACGGCGGCGAGTGCCGCGAGCGGCAGCCCCGCCGCGAACGCCCCGAGCTGGACCCCCGACTGCTTCATCCCCGTCACCGAGCCACGCCGGGCGGGCGGTACGACGGCCAGGATCGCCTTGTTCGTCGCAGGGTTGGCCAGCGCCTGCGGCACTCCGCCGAGCGCGACCGCCGCCAGCAGGAAACCGGCGCCGGGTGCCGCGCCGACGAGCGCCAGCGCGAGCGCCGACACCGCCAGCAGCGCGACGAGACACCGACGCGGGCCGACCCGGTCCACCACCCGCCCACCGGCGGGGGAGAGCACGGTCGCCGTCGCGAACCCGACGGTCGTCGTCAGCCCCAGCACGGTGGGGGAGACGCCGAGTTCCGTCACCAGCCGCGGACCCAGCGCCCCCAGCAGGAACAACTGCACCATCGAGAAGGCCATGGCGCAGGTCAGCAGCGCGGTCAGCGCAGGGACCGTGCCCTTCGCCCCCGCCTTGCCCACCTCGGCCGCAGTCCCCGTCCCGCTCCGACCCGTCGTCACAGACGCACCTCCCAGCAAGAGCAGTCGGGCCGGACCGTCTCCGGGTTCCGGCCCCTCTCGATCCCGGGATGTGGCGTGTGCCACACGTGGCGGACGCGAGGGTTCAGGATTCGCCGGAGCGGCGCTCGCCCACGGTCACCGGCTCGCCCACGGTCACCAGCTCCCCCGCGCACACCGTTTCCCAGGGGACCGTGCGATCGCACCAGCGGTGCAGGAGCGTGCGGTCGTGTCCCACGGCGAGCAGACCCGCGCCGGTGGTGGCGCGGTACTCCTCGACGACCGCGACGAGCGCGGCGGTCGTGGAGGCGTCGAGCATCGCGGTCATCTCGTCGCACACCAGCCAGCGGGGGCGCAGCACCAGGGCACGGGCGAGGCACGCGCGCTGGAGCTGCCCGTCGCTGACCTCATGGGGCTGCCTGCCCAGCAGGTCGGGGGTCAGGCCCACCGCCGTGGCCAGCTCGCCGACCCGTGCCGGGATCTCCTCGCGCCGGCCGGTGGCGCGCAGGGGTTCGGCGATCAGGTCGGCGAGCCGCAGGCGGGGGTCCGCGGAGAGCCGGGGCTGCTGGAAGACGACCCCGAAAGCGGTGCGCAGCTCGCGGGGTGCGCGGTGACGCCACCGCCGTACCGGTTGGCCGTCCAGGAGCAGCGTGCCGGAGTCGGGGCGGTGCAGTAGGGCGGCGACCCGGGCGAGGGTGGACTTGCCGCAGCCGCTGGGGCCGAGCAGGCCGACGGCCTCGCCCGGCGCGACGGCCAGGGAGGCGTTCCGCACGACGGGTGCGCTGCGGTCGTATCCGGCGGTGACGGCGCGTAGTTCAAGCACGGATGTCCTCGGGAGCCGGAGCGGCGGGGCGCGGCTTCTCGGGGCCGTGACCCGTGAGCGGGTGATGGCAGGCGACCGCCTGGGCCAGGGGCGGCAGTACGGCACAGCTGTCGGTGACCCGGTCGCAGCGCGGGGCGAAGGCACAGCCGCCGGGGAGGTCGCCGAGCTCCGGGGGCAGGCCGGGAACGGGCGTGAAGGCGCGGTCGGGGAGGGCCTGGAGGAGGCCGCGGCTGTAGGGGTGACGGGGGCCGGGGGAGCCGAAGAACGCCGTGGCGTCGGCGATCTCGACGATACGGCCCGCGTACATCACGGCGATCCGGTCGGCGATGCGCTCGGCCGCCGCCAGATCGTGGGTGATCATCAGCAGTGCGCGTCCGGAATCTCCTGTGCCGTCCGGGCTGTCGACGTGGCGGCGCAGTTCGTCGACCGTACGGTCCACCAGGTCGCGGTCCAGCCCGGTCGTCGGCTCGTCGGCGAGCAGCAGCGGGGCGTCGCCGACGAGGGCGAGCGCGGTGGCGGCGCGCTGGGCGAGGCCGCCGGAGAGCTGATGCGGGTGGCGGTCGAGGTGGTCCAGGGGGAACGCCGCGCGCCCGGCGGCCGACTCGGCGGCCGCGCGCAGCGCGCCCCGGCCCCGGACGCCGGTCAGCTCCCTGATCGTCTCCTCCAGTTGGGAACGGATCGTGCGCACGGGGGTGAGGTGCGCGGCCGGGCTCTGTGGAATGAGCCCGATCCGGCGGCCGCGGACACGGCGTGCCAGGGTCCGTTCGTCGGCGCAGAGCAGGTCGAGGTCGCCGAGCCGGGCCTCGCCGGCCGTCCGGGCGTTGGCCGGGAGCAGGCCCAGCAGGGCGGACGCGAGGACGGACTTGCCGCAGCCGCTCTCGCCGATCAGGGCCAGGCACTCGCCCGCCGCCACGTCGAAGTGCGCGTCGGTGACGGCGGCGACATGGCGCCCGCCGGGCATACGGAAGCGCACCGAGAGGCCGCGCACCGAGAGCACGGGTGGCTGGCCGGCGGGTCGTGGCGGCAGGTGAGGAGCCGGTCGTCCGGCCGGTCGCCGTGGCGGTCGCTCGGTCACAGCATCAGCTCCGATCGGCGGCGGGGGTTGATCCGCTCCCGCCAGGCGCCGGCCAGCCCGGCGACGGCGAGGGTGGGCACGATGACGAACAGGCCGGGGAAGAGGGTCGGCCACCACTGCCCGGCGAGCAGCGAGCCGCGCGCGCTCTGGATGAGGGTGCCCAGGCTCGCGGTGTGCGTGGGCAGCCCGAGCCCGAGGAAGGACAGGGCCGACTCGTGCCACATGGCGTGCGGCACCATCAGCACGGCGGCCAGCGCGGCCTGCGGCAGCACAGCGGGCAGCAGGTGTCGTACCGTCACCCGCCACCGCGAGGCGCCCCCGGAGACGGCGGCGTCGATGTACGGGCGGGAGCGCAGCGAGAGCACCTCGGCCCGGACGATGCGCGCGGTCGACAGCCAGTGGGTGAGCGCGACCGAGACGACCACCGGCCAGACACCGGGCCGGAACATGGCGACGATGAAAATGCCGAGCAGCAGATGAGGTACGGAAGAGAAGGTGTCGACCAGGCGCATGATGCCCCGGTCGAACCAGCCGCCCAGGGCGCCGGCGGTGGCCCCGACGGCGGTGCCGACCACGGTCGCCGTCAGTGCCGCCGCGACGCCGACGAGCAGCGAGACCCGCAGCCCGTACACGCAGCGCAGCAGCAGGTCCCGGCCGACGTCGTCGGTGCCGAAGGGGTGCGTCCAGGACGGCGGTTGCAGCTTGGCCGCCAGGTCGACGGCCTGCTGGTCGAGTTGCACCAGCGGTGGGACGAGCAGGACGGCGAGGACGGTCAGGGCCACCAGCGTGGCGGAGGCCCGCACCCGCAGCGTGCGGGTCGAGCGGCGGGCGGTGCCGGCGGCCCGCCACTCGGTCCCGGCCCGTGGGTCGGTCTCGGTCGCGGTTTCAGCCATGGGAATCACCACGGTCACATGTCACTGAGCTTCACCCTCGGGTCGAACAGGCCGTAGAGCAGGTCCGCGACGAGGTTGCCGACCAGGACGGCGGCGGTCGCGAGCGTGGTCAGTGCGGCGAGCAGCGGGAAGTCGACGGCGGTGGCCGCCTCGACGGTGGCCGCGGCGATGCCCGGCCAGCTGAAGACACTCTCCACCAGCAGCGCCCCGGTGATGAGTTCGGGAACGCGGGAGCCGATCAGGGTCAGCACCGGCAGCAGCCCCGAGCGCAGGGCGTGCCCGATCAGGACGGTGCGTTCGCCCAGTCCCCGGGCGCGGGCGCCCCGGACCGGGTCCTCCGCCAGCGCGTCGCCGACCCCTTGCCGTACGTACAGGGCGAACCAGGGGAGCTGGGAGACGGCGAGCACTCCGGCGGGCAGGACGAGGTGGCTCGCGACCTGACCGGGGGTGACCCGTTCGCTCGCCGTGTCGGTCAGTCCACCCGCCGGGAGCACGTCGAGTTGCAGGGCGAACAGCCACACGGCGAGCAGGGCGATCCAGAAGACCGGCGCGGCCTCCAGGGTGTACGCGAGCGAGGTGACGGCCCGGTCGAGCAGCGATCCGGGGCGGCGGGCGGCGAGCACCCCGAGCACCGTCCCAGCGAGCACGGCCACGACGAACGCGACCGCGCACAACAGCGAGGACCACACCAGGCGTTCGCCGATCACCTGGGCCACCGGCTGCCGCAGCACGCTGGAGTGGCCGAGGTCGCCGGTGAGCGCGGAGGTCAGCCACTCCCACCAGCGGGCCGGGAACGACCGGTCCACGCCGAGGTTGTCCCGCAACCGGTCCAGCGTCTCCTGGTCGGCACCGAGCGCGGCCGTGCCGGCGTACGCCTTGACGGGGTCGAAGGGGGAGGCGGCGGCGATGGCGAACACGCCGAACGTCACGACGAGCAGCACGGGGACGGCGAACAGGGTCCGCCGTCCCGCCAGACGTGCCATCGCCCCCCAGGGCAGTGGCGTCACGACGTGGGCTGCCAGTCCTCGATGTTCCACCAGGGGCCGCTGGCGAAGCCGTGCTCGTGCGGTTCGAGCTGCGTGGTCAGCCCGTCCCAGCGGTCCGCGAGCACGTAGAGGTGGTCGATGTGGGTGAGGAACGTGTAGCCGGGATCCTTCACCAGCTCGCGCTGGACCGTCCGGTACGCGGCCTCGCGCTCGTCCGGTTCCTGGATGCGGCGGCCGGTGTCCAGTGCCTCGTCCACGGCCTGGTTGTCGTAGCGGGCCATGTTGTTGAAGCCGTCGCCGGCGAGCGAGGAGTGCAGCAGGGTGTAGAGGCCGAAGTCGGGGTCGCCGGTGCTGCCGAAGCCCGCGAGGACCGCGGTGTCCTTCATCCGCGGTTCGATGACCTCCCAGGTGGCACTCTCCACCGTCACGGCGATGCCGGCCTTCTTGGCGTCGGAGGCGTAGGCGAGGGCGTGGTCCTGGCGGACCTTGTCGCCGGAGGGGTAGAGCAGGGTGAACGCGGCCTGCTGCCCGCCCTTGGCGCGGATGCCGTCCCGGCCTGCCGTCCACCCCGCGGCGTCGAGGATCCGCCGGGCCTTGTTCAGGTCCTGCGGGCGCTCGATCTCCTTGGCGAAGGAGGGATCGTCGACGGGCAGCGGCCCGTAGGCCGGTGTGCCGGCGCCGTCGAGGATCTTGTCGACCATCGCCTCGCGGTCCACGGCGGCGTCCAGCGCCTGCCGGATCGCGCGGTCGCCGGTGACCTTCCCGGCGCTCGGGAGGGCGACGGCGCGGAAGTCGTAGGACCTCGCCTCGTACGACTTCGCGCCGTCGTCCTTCTTGAAGGTGGCGGCGAGGTTCGGCGGCAGTACCGCGCCGTCCAGGTCGCCGGAGCGCAGCCGGGTGGCGCGTACGTCGTCGTCCCCGATGACCGCCATGGTGAACGTCTTCACCTTCGGCGCGCCGCCCCAGTAGTCCGGGTTCGCCTTGAAGGTGAGCTTCTCGCCCTTGCTCCAGGCGGAGAGCACGTACGGTCCGGTGCCGACCGGCTTCGTGTTGAAGGAGCCGGTGTTGGGGTCCTGCCCGCCCGCTATGTGCTCGGGCACGATGGGCAGCACCGTGCGCCCGGCGAAGGGCGCGTAGGGGTACTTCAGCGTGAAGACGACCTTGTCGTCGCCGCTCGCCCGGACGTCCTTGACGGCGTCCAGTTCGCTTCTGGCCGTGTTGTTGGTCTTCTCGTCCAGGACGGTGCGGTAGGTGAAGACCACGTCGGCGGGCGTCAGCGGCTCCCCGTCGCTGAACCTCACGCCGTCGCGCAGGGTGTACGTGTAGGTCAGGCCGTCGTCGCCGACCTCGGGGAGCGACGTGGCCAGGGCGGGCTTCAGCTTCAGGTCGGCGTCCCGGGCGAGCAGCCCGTCGAAGATCTTGGAGTTGCCGTCCTTGCCGTACCCGAGCAACGGGCTGAGCGTGTCCGGCTCGGAGCCCACGCCGATCACTACGGAGTCGGCGGAACTGCCGTCGGCGCCGCCCTCGCCGGGTGCGGAACAGGCGGCGACCCCGGCCGCCATCGCCGCCACGACGGCGGCACCTCTTGTTCGACGGGTCGTCATGAGCCTCACACTCTTGTTGCTGGCCGATCGTACTTGCACATTATGTGCGACTGGAGAGCTACCCATGCGCACGGGCTGTCAGTCGCCGCAGATCGGAGCGGGTTCGGCGAGGCGGGGAGTTCACGGCCCGCGCGTTGAACAGCCCCCGCCGTCCCTCCGTATCCCAGTGCGAGCAGCAAAGGCCGACTACCTCATCACCACGTTCCCCGAGGAGCGGTTCAAGCGGACGTGGCTGGACGAGGCCAGTGTGTACGGGGGGAAGCATCTCGTCGGTTCGCGCTGGGTGGTCAGTGCGAAGCCGGAGATGCTGGAGTCGTCGCGCTCGCGGCTCGGCGGGACCGTTCAGCAGCTGCGGGGGACGGGTCCGGCCCCGGGTACGCCGTAGCGGCCCTCAGCACCTCATCTCACCGGGCGTCCGGCTGGTACGCGCTGATGACGTACACCGCCTCGTCGTCGATGGCCCGCAAGTCCCGGTCGAGGACGATGCGCCGCGGATGCCCGTCCGTCGCGTACTCGATCTCGGCCGTGTCCGCGCCGTCCTGCCGGGCCTGATCGAGTTCGTCCAGCAACTCGCCGATGGTGGGCACCGCGTCGAGGTTCTGCCCGACCACCCGCCGTCCGCTGTCGTCCAGGCCGGCCGCCGTCGCGACCTCGCCGTCCTCGACGCTCACGCGGAACGTCCCGATCAACGCCCGCTCGCCTTCGGTCGACCGGAGCGTGTAGCTGTACGAGGAGGGTTCCTCCCAGGTCGCCGCGCCCTGTGAGGTGCCGCTGCCGCAGGCGGTGGTCGCGCACATCAGCCCGGCGATCAGTGCAGGAGCGAACACGGCACGGTTGCCCAGGCGTGCACTCGTCGTGGCGGCAGTCCCTTCGACCTCTTGGGCGGCTACCGCTATGACGCCGGCCGGCGCCGGAACGTTCGCGTGCGAAGCGGGGGCGGTTCGGTCACTCCTGCGGGGATGTCCGGATCCAGCCCTGGCCGCCCGAACGACCAGGCCCCTACGATGCGAGCGCTCCCGACCTTCACAGCGTCTTCACAGGTGCCTCCCGGGGGTCGGGGCGCGATCGGTTCGCCATGAACAGGTGCAACGTTGACATGTTCATGACTGAACCGTCGTGGTTGCCACCCCCCGGCTCAGGGGCCGCACCCAGGCCTCGAAGAAGCACAGATGGGAGAACCATGGCTGCTGGCCTGCTCATGAGCAGCGCGATCGGTGCGCTGCTCGCCACGGCGGTACCCGCGCAGGGCCCGTCGACCGGCATCGTCGACCCGCCCCCGGACCGCATCGTCATCAAGGTCGCCACCGTCAACGGCTCCGGCTGCCCGCAGGGCACCGCCGCCGTCGCCGTCTCGCCGGACAACACGGCCTTCACGGTGACCTACAGCGAGTACCTCGCCCAGGTCGGCGGCGGCTCCGACCCCACCGCGTTCCGCAAGAACTGCCAGCTCAACCTGATCGTCCATGTGCCGCAGGGCTTCACGTACGCCGTCGCCAGCGCCGACTACCGCGGCTTCGCCGCCCTCCAGCGGGGTGCGAGCAGCGTCCAGCGGGCCTCGTACTACTTCCAGGGCTCCTCGAACACGGAGTTCAGAAGCCACCCCTTCCGCGGCCCCTACAACGACAACTGGCAGGCCACCGACACCACCGACTGGGCCCAGCTGGTCTGGGCACCCTGCGGCGTCCAGCGCAACTTCAACATCAACACCGAGCTGCGGGTCAGCGTGGGCAGCTCCAACCCGGCCGAGACCAGCTTCATGACGATGGACTCGACCGACGGGGACATCAGCACCATCTACCACCTCGCCTGGAAGGAGTGTCCCGACAGCTGACCTGACGGACATCGGTCCGTGCCCCGGTGCGCCGAGACGTCCGGCGGACCGGGGCACGGGAGTACCAGTACTGCCCAACGGCTGTCCCACGCGCGGCTCTTGACGTCCAATGCACCGCTGGCCATCCTCGACGCATATCGCGCCGTTCATGACAACCCGTCAGTAGCGGCCCCAGAAGGGCCCTGGCGACCGTGCCAATCCCGCCGACCGAGGGACGTGGGTAATGACCCTGGCTCCACGAAGCCCGAACCGCCGCCGCAGGCACGTCACCGTCGTGTCGCTGCTGCTCCTCGTGCTCGCCACCGTCCTCGGCCCCGCGCCGAGTTCGGCCGCCGGGACCGACTGGTGGACCCCCGGCGCACGGCCCGCCCCGGACTCCCGGATCAACGTCACCGGCGAGCCGTTCACCGGCACCGACGCCCAGGGCAAGGTGCGCGGCTTCGTCGACGCGCACAACCACATGTTCTCCAACGAGGCGTTCGGCGGACGGCTCATCTGCGGCAAGACCTTCTCCGAGGCCGGTGTCGCCGACGCCCTCAAGGACTGCCCCGAGCACTACCCCGACGGCTCGCTCGCCGTCTTCGACTTCATCACCAACGGCGGTGACGGCAAGCACGACCCGGTGGGCTGGCCCACCTTCGAGGACTGGCCCGCGCACGACTCGCTGACCCACCAGCAGAACTACTACGCCTGGGTGGAGCGCGCCTGGCGCGGCGGCCAGCGCGTCATGGTCAACGACCTCGTCACCAACGGCGTGATCTGCTCGGTGTACTTCTTCAAGGACCGCAGCTGCGACGAGATGACGTCGATCCGGCTGCAGGCCAAGCTGACGTACGACCTCCAGGCCTACGTCGACAAGATGTACGGCGGGCCCGGCAAGGGCTGGTTCCGGATCGTCACCGACAGCGCGCAGGCCCGCCAGGTCATCGAGCAGGGCAAGCTGGCGGTCGTCCTGGGCGTCGAGACCTCCGAACCCTTCGGCTGCAAGCAGGTCCTGGACATCGCGCAGTGCAGCAAGGAGGACATCGACAAGGGCCTCGACGAGCTGTACGCCCTCGGCGTGCGCAGCATGTTCCTGTGCCACAAGTTCGACAACGCGCTCTGCGGCGTCCGTTTCGACTCGGGCACCCTCGGGACGGCGATCAACGTCGGCCAGTTCCTGTCGACCGGCACCTTCTGGAGGACGGAGAAGTGCACGGGCCCGCAGCACGACAACCCCATCGGCGGCGCGGCGGCCCCCGCGGCCGAGAAGGAACTCCCGGCCGGGGTGGACGTGCCCTCCTACAACGCGGACGCCCAGTGCAACGTCCGCGGCCTCACCGCACTCGGTGAGTACGCCGTACGCGGCATGATGCAACGCGGGATGATGCTCGAGATCGACCACATGAGCGTCAAGGCCACCGGCCGGGTCCTCGACATCTTCGAGTCCGAGTCGTATCCGGGCGTGCTGTCCTCGCACAGCTGGATGGACCTCGACTGGACGGAGCGGGTCTACTCCCTCGGCGGCTTCATCGCCCAGTACATGCACGGCTCCGAGGGCTTCATCGCGGAGGCGGACCGCACCGAGGCGCTGCGCGAGAAGTACGGCGTGGGTTACGGGTACGGCACCGACATGAACGGCGTCGGAGGCTGGCCGGGCCCGCGCGGCGCGGACGCCCCGAACCCGGTGCAGTACCCGTTCCGCAGCGTCGACGGCGGCTCGGTCCTCGACCGGCAGACCACCGGCCGACGGACCTGGGACCTCAACACCGACGGCGCCGCGCACTACGGCCTCGTACCGGACTGGATCGAGGACATCCGCAGGGTCGGCGGCGAGCGTGTCGTGGACGACCTCTTCCGGGGCGCCGAGTCCTACCTAGGCACCTGGGGAGCGTCCGAGCGGCACCAGGCCGGCGTGAACCTGGCCTCGGGCGCCTCAACCACGGCCAGTTCGGCGGAGTGGAACCCCTTCACCAGCTACGCGCCGGGCCGCGCCGTCGACGGCGCCCGCGACACCCGCTGGGCCAGCGACTGGAACGACGACCAGTGGCTGCGGATCGACCTCGGCTCCACCCACCTGGTCGGCCGTGTCACGCTCGACTGGGAGCGGGCGTACGGCAACTCGTACCGCGTCGAGCTCTCCACCGACGGCACGAACTGGAAGACCGCCTGGTCCACCACCGCCGGTGACGGCGGGCTCGACACCGCGCGGTTCACCCCGACACCCGCCCGGTACGTCCGAGTCCAGGGACTGGACCGGGCCACCGACTGGGGCTACTCGCTGTACGAGGTCGGCGTCCACAGCAACTGACGACAGGAGTGCCCCCGCGCACGTATGCGCGAGAAACACGCATCTTGTGCGAATTTCCGGCTGTCTGATTGGATTCGCCATGCCCGTACCGGTGGATATTTCTACGTGGTGGAAAGGGTGGCGGGGCATGGCGAATTACCCTGGCGCACAGCGCCGCCGGGCGCTGGTGTCCCCGAACTGCTGGAAAGGGGAGGACGGTTGACAGGGATCACGGCCGCACGATGGCTGGTCCGTCTCCGTGTGCGGAAAACCCTGGGTGTCCGGGTCGTGCCGCGCACTCCTTCGAGTGACCCTCTCGCCGCGCTGGTGAGGACCGCGCAGCAGTTGGACTACGGCGCCGGCCGGGCCGGCGGGATGACAGGGGGCGACCCGAAGCGGTAGGGGTCGCGCCGCTCGCCGGGAGGACGAGTTCGGGCCGCCCGGCGACGGGCGAGGCGATCGGCCCGGGCCGCACGAGGTGCGCGGCCGATCCCCACCCGCTCGCGACGACACCCCACTCCGTGCCACAGGGCTCGGCCACCCGGTGGACGTGGCCCTCGACGCCGCCGGGCGCTGCCACGTCGTCGACGCCTCGCTCGAGGCGGTGCTCCGCGTCCAGGAGGAGGGCACCACGGTCGCCGTCGCGGGCGGGCTCGGCGCCCGCGAGGTGGCCGTACCTCCTCGCCGGGCCGGCCCTCGCCCGACCTCGCGCCGCTGCTCGCCGCCGACGGGGAGTGAAACGGTGCCGCGGCCCACTCCGGCGTGCCGCACCCCCCGCGCGCAGGGACAGGGCGGCACGCCGTACCGAGGATTCCTCGGCCCGGCGGGCATGGTCCGCGCCCCGCCGGGGTACGCGTCGAGGGCCGCACCGGAGACCGATCTTGGCCCGGGCGGGCCCCCCGAACCCCACGATCAGGGAATCCGCCATGGAGACACCCGCGAACGACCCGACCCCCACACCGGCCCAGCGGGCGCTGGACGCACTCGTCGTGAACACCGAGGACGAGGCGGCGCTGGACACGCTCGCGAGCAGCGACGTGCTGATCCCCGTGCCGGACGACGCCGTGGAGGAGGAGGCCGCCGACCCGGGCGCGGTGGCGCTGCCCGTGCTGGAGGAACCGGACGGGCGGCCGGTGGTGCCCGTGTTCACCTCCGAACTGGAGATGGCGGAGCTGCTGCCGTTCGTCTCCCGGTACCGCCTCGTGCCGCTGGGCGCCCTGGCCTCGCAGTGGCCCTCCGACGACCTGTCCCTCACCATCGACGGCAGCTCGTCGCACGGTCTGACGCTCACCTCGGACGGGGTACGGACCCTGCTGGCCCGGCCGCAGCACTGAGCCCGGGCGATTCACCTCGGGTGAACGCCCACGTCACGCGGGATCCGCCACGCCGACGCATGCCGAGGTCGGCCGGAATGCAGCGCCGCGCGGGGGCGGTCAGGCCCCGCGCGGCGGGAAGACCCCAGCGAAAGGATCCGCAGCGAAGGGACGTCGGGGGTCGTCTTGAGGGTCGTCCTGCTCGGCACCGCGGCCGCAGGCGGCTTCCCGCGGTGGAACGCGGCTGCGCACCGTGCGCCGCCCGTGACGGCAAGCTGCCCTCCCGGACCCAGGAAGCGGCGGCCGTCACCGGCAACTTCCGGGACTGGTGGCTGCTGAACGCCTCGCCGGACATCCGCGCCCAGCTCGCCGCCGCCTCCGCGCTCCGGCCGGCGCCCGGGCCCCGGTCGACGCCGGTGCGGGGCGTGCTGCTGACGGACGCCGAACCCGAGCACGTATCCGGGCTGACGGAGCCGCGCGGAGGTCCGGGCCTGAAGGTGTACGCCGCGCCACCGGTCCTCGCCGCGCTCATCCCCGCCCGCGCCATGGTCGACCGGTACGAGCCCTGGGAGTGGTGCGACAGCCTCACCGACGGCGGCTTCGTGCTCTCCGGCGGCCTGGTCGTCACCGCGCACCCCGTCGGGACGTCGGCGCCGTCGTATCTGCCGCGGCGCACGGCGCACGAGAGCTGGGTGACGGCGTACCGCATCGAGGACCTGGCCACCGGCGGTGTCCTGGTCTACGCCCCCGCCTGGCCGCCCAGGGCGCGGAGCTGGACGAGCTGCTCGCGGGCGCCGACTGCGCGCTGCTGGGCGCAAGCCGCTTCACGACGGCCGGCAAGGTTCCGACCGCTTGCGGGCCGCCGCCCGGGCTCCGCCGTGTCCCCAGCCGCCTCGACGACGCGAGCCCTCTGCTCGATCCAGCCTCGGCGGCCCGTGCGCTGGCGGGCGAGGCGGGTGTCGAGGTCCTCGCGACGGGGCCGAGTTCGTGCTGTGATCCGCCGCGGCCGTCACTCGGTGGTGAGCTCCAGCAGCTGGTCGGCGGCGGTGGCGTTGCCCGCGTCGGCCAGTCGGCGCAGCTCGTCCAGGTTGCCCTGCTCGGTGGCGACCTCGATCAGCTGGTCGGTCGCGGCGCTGCTGCCCCGGTCGGCGAGGCGGCGCAGCTCGTCCAGGTCACCCCGTTCGCCGGCGAGCTCGACCAGCTCGTCGATCGCGTCGGGGTCGCCGCTGTCGGCCCGCTCCCTCAGCAGCGTGAGTGCGGTCGGGTCGGAGTCGGTCATGTTCGGCACCTCTCGTGTTCGGTGGCCCGGTGTGGGCAGCTTTCCCGAGGCTCGGAGCCCGTCACGACCAGGTACCCCAGCGGTGGCCCCCCATCAGGGGAAAGAGCGCCCGTCCGGCTCAGCCGGTCAGCGTCCGCCGCAGCGCCGCCCGCTGCAGCGGCAGCACCTCGGCGTGCAGGGCGCGGCCCTTGTCGGTCAGGGAGACCCACACACCCCGCCGGTCCTCCGGGCAGACGTTGCGCTCGACCAGGCCGTCCTTCTCCAGCCGGCCGATGAGGCGGGAGAGGGCGCTCTGACTCAGGTGCACCCGGCCGACGAGGTTCTGCACCCGGCAGTGGTCGCCCGCCTCGGGTGTCTCGGCCACGAGGATGTCCAGCACCTCGAAGTCGCTCGCGCCGAGCCCGTGCGGATGGAGCGCGCGGTCGATCTCCCCCATCGTGCGGGCGTGCACCGACAGGATGTCCCGCCACCGCTGCTCCAGACCGGTGCCGACCGTGTTCGCTGCCATGTCCGCACCGTAACACCGCCCCGGCCATTTATTGAAGGTGCAACTAGTGCGTGTGCAAGCGGTCGGGCGGCGGCGGGCGGAAGCCGGGACCTGGGTCGACTCGCGCCTCACCAGCTCCGTGGGCAGGATCACCGCCGCCGGATCCTCCCCGCCGATCCGGGCGAGCGGTACCCGTACCATCTCGGCGCTGATCCGGTATCCGGCGAGCCGCTCGACACCACCCGGCGTGTCCAGCGGGCCGGTGACCACCCTGACCCGCCGCCGCCCGAGCGAGAGCAGATGGGCGGACCGCGTCCGGCGCGCCGTCCCGGTCGTGACGGCCGATCCCGCGATATTGAGTCGAAGGCCCGTTCGATCCCGGTCAACTCCGGCGGTGTGCCGGATGCGGCGGCTTGCCCGGCGCCCCAGTGGGGAAACGCCACGTAGAGGGTCCGGAACGAGGGGGACGCGATGCTGAGGACTCCCGCCGGCGACGCCCGCCTGCGCATCCTGGAATGGCTCAAGGATCCGGTCGCCCACTTCCCGCGCCAGCGGTACGCCGACCTCGTCACCGACGGAGTCTGCGCCGACGCCGTCGCCGCGAAGCTCGGTGTGCCGCGCGCGGTGGCTCGCACCCACCTCACCCTCCTCACGAACCTCGGCATGTTGCGCGCCAAGCGCGTCCGGCGCCGTGTCCACTACCGCCGTGACGAGGTCCGGATCGCCGAGGTGGCCCGGATCTTCGAGAAGGGCTGGTAGCGCGGGGGTCGCAGCGGGTAGCCACCCGGGGTCACACCTCCGACCGCGAAGGGCAGCCGCCCATGCACACCCCCACGCCTTTAGTGCCGCTCCGCTATGTCGACATCGGCGCGCGCGGCCCGGAGGACGTCGTCGTCGACGTCCAGGGCCGCGTGCTGACCGGCGTCGAGGACGGCCGCATCCTGCGTCTCGACGGCCTGGCAGATCCCGCGGCGACCCGGGTCGTGACCGTCGCGGAGACCGGCGGCCGTCCGCTCGGCCTCGAACTCCTCCCCGACGGCGCCCTGTTGGTCTGCGACGCCGAACGCGGGCTGCTGCGCGCCGATCTCACCCAGGGCACCGTACGCGTCCTCGCCGACTCGGTGGCGAAGGAGCCGCTGCGGTTCTGCAGCAACGCGGTCGCCCTGCCGGACGGCAGTGTCTGCTTCACCGTCTCCAGCCGCCGCTATCCACTGGAGCACTGGATCGGCGAGGTGGTCGAACGGACCGGCACTGGCCGGTTGTTGCGGCTGGAACCCGGCAGCGAGCGGCCCGAAGTACTCCTGGAGGACCTGCAGTTCGCGAACGGCCTCACCGTGAGCCGGGACGGCTCGTTTCTGGTCGTCGCCGAGACCAGCGCGTGCCGTCTCACCCGCTACTGGCTCACCGGCCCACGCGCCGGGCAGCACGAACCCTTCGCGGAGGACCTGCCGGGCATGCCCGACAACATCTGGCGCGGCGGCCTCGACGGCCCGTTCTGGGTGGCGCTGGCCGGCCCGCGCCTGGCCGCCCTCGACCTGTTGCACCGCGCGCCCGGCACCGTACGCCGCGCCGCGGCCCGGACGGCCGTGCATGTCCCCGTCCGCCCACCGGCCCAGGGCGCCGTCCTGGCGTTCGACGACGGCGGCGACATCGTCCATCACCTCACCCACCGCCGCCCCGGCTTCCGCATGGTCACCAGCGTGTGTGAGGCGGGCGGACTGCTGGTCATGGGCAGCGTCCGGGAACGCGGCGTCGCCGTGTCCGAGGCGCCGGCGCCGAAGTGACGGGGGCGCGGCCACGGAGTTAGATTGACTGCGGCCGCGTGCGCGCGGCGCGGCGGTGGGGCCCGCCATACCCGAACCGTGGCATCGGGGCCGCCAAAGGTCCCTGTTCGCGAAGGCAGGTGCCCGTGTGTCCGGGCCCCGGCGAGTAGGAGACGTACGGCCATGACATCCCCGGAGACCGAGAGCCTCCCTCCGGGCACACGTCCGCCAGGACGGACCGGCCGGCGGGCCGAGGTGCCCGTCGTCGCGGTGGTCGCCGTCGGTGGCGCGCTCGGCGCCACGGCCCGGTACGCGGCCGCCCTGTGGTGGCCCGCGCGGACCGGCGGATTTCCCTGGTCGACCTTCTGGGTCAACGCCGTCGGCTGCGCGGCGATCGGCGTGTTCATGGTGCTCGTCACCGAGCTCCGGGCCGTGCCCCGCCTGGCCCGCCCCTTCTTCGGCACCGGGGTGCTCGGAGGCTTCACCACCTTCTCGACGTACGCGGTCGACATCCAGCGGCTGTCCGGCTCCGGCCACCTGGGTACCGCCGCGGCGTACCTGGCCACCACCGTCGTGGCGGCGCTCGCCGCCGTCTGGGCCGGGGCGACCGTGACCCGCCGTTTCCTGACCTGGAGACGCCGATGACCCGACTCACCGGCACCGCCACCCGTGTGACCGTCTGCGTCCGAGAGACCTCCCGGCTGTCGTCCGGGAGCGAGGACCCGCCGGTGGCCGAGGGGCCCGTGATCCGTCGAGACCGCGAGGTCATCAGGTACGGCGGCCGGGACGCACCCGGCCGGAAGGGCGGGCAGGCCTCGTGAACTGGCTGCTGGTCGTCGTGGGCGCCATGGTCGGCGCCCCGCTGCGCTATCTCACCGACCGGGCGGTGCGGTCCCGGCACGACTCCGTCTTCCCCTGGGGCACCTTCACGGTCAACGTCGTCGGCTGTGCGGTCCTCGGCCTGCTGGCCGGCGCGGCAGCCGCCGGTGCCGCGAGCTCCCACCTGCAGCTGCTGCTCGGCACGGGCCTGTGCGGGGCGCTGACCACGTACTCGACCTTCTCGTACGAGACCCTGCGGCTGGCGGAGACGGGGGAGAGGCTCTACGCCGTCGTCAACGTCGTGGGCAGCGTGGTCGTGGGTCTCGGCGCGGCGTTCGCGGGGGCGGGGATCGGCGCGGCGGTGTGGTCGTAGGGGACGGTGGGCGGACGCGAAGGCCCTCCGCCCACCCTCCCGGCGAGGTGTCAGCCACCGGCCCCGCGCAGCGGCTCCCCGACACTTCTGAGATGGCGCAGCGCCTCCCGGTGCGAGGCCAGCAGACCCGTCTGGTGGTATGGGATGCCCAGCTCGGCGCAGTACCGCTCAGTGATGATCTGGGCCCTGCCGAGCGCCGGCGTCGGCATGCTGGGGAAGAGGTGGTGCTCGATCTGGTAGTTGAGCCCGCCCATGAGGGCGTCGACGAGGGCGCCGCCCCGGACGTTGCGCGAGGTGAGGACCTGGCGGCGCAGGAAGTCCAGCCGCGTCCCTTCCTCGATCATCGGCATCCCCTTGTGGTTGGGGGCGAAGACCGAGCCGAGATAGATCCCGAACAGGCCCTGGTGGACGGCGATGAACGCGAGCGCCTTGGCGGGGGAGAGGACGGTGAACAGGGCGCCGAAGTACAACACGAAATGGACGACCAGCAGCGCCCCCTCGAGAACGGGTCGTTTCATCGACGGATTGCGCAGTGCCTTGAAGCTGCTGAAGCTCAGATTCAGCCCTTCCAGGGTGAGCAGCGGAAAGAAGAGCGCGGCCTGGTGCTTTCCGACGAAACGGGGCAGCCCTTTCGCCGCCCGTGCCTGGCGCCGTGACCACACCAGGATGTCGGGGGAGACGTCCGGGTCCTTTCCCTCGTGATTGGGGTTCGCGTGGTGCCGGGTGTGCTTGTTCATCCACCAGCCGTAGCTCATGCCCAGCAGCAGATCGGCGACCAGCAGACCGCCGGCCTCACTGGCGCGGCGACGGGAGAAGACCTGCCGGTGGGCGAGGTCGTGGGCCGCGAGCCCGAGCTGGCCGAAGACCACGGCCAGGAGCGCGGCGACGATCAGCTGACTCCAGCTGTTCCCGACCATGAGAAACGCCCCGATACCTCCCGCAAGAGCGAGGGCCACCGCTCCGAAACGCACGGTGTAATACAGCGGACGGCGCCGCAGAAGCCCGGCCGCGGTTATCCGGCGGGACAGTTCGGAGAAGTCGCTTCCGTCGCGTCGGTCGCCCGTTTCTTCGCGCGTGGACGAGTTCCTCGGAAGCACCACTGGTTGCGTCATGTCCTTGAGTATGTGAATGAATTGCCGACAGCAGAATGGCGTGGGCCCCCGAGGTGGGGTGCAGGTGGCCCCCCTGCCGCTACGGGGGGTTCCCGCACGTCAGGCCGCCTGGCCGCCCTTGACACGAGCCGCGGGCGGGCCGGAGTATCGACCTCGTGAACCTGTCAGACAGCCAGACAGCTGGGTTCGGCCCGCGGCGCGTCAGCGCGATGGAAGCGGTGCTCACCCACCTCCGTGGCGCCATCGAGCGCGGTGAGTACGCGATCGGCGACAAGCTCCCCTCCGAGGCGGAACTCTGCCGCACGCTCGAAGTCTCCAGGCCCGTGCTGCGGGAAGCTCTGCGTGCCCTGCAGACGATGGGGCTGACCGTCGCCAAGACCGGCAAGGGCACCTTCGTCGTCGCCGGCAGCGTCGAGGAGCCCACCTTCGGCGACTACTCGGCCAGCGACCTGCTGGAGGTGCGCCGCCACGTCGAGATCCCGGTCGCCGGGTACGCGGCGCTGCGCCGCACCCCGGAGAACCTCAGCCGTCTGACCCACCTCCTGGACAGGATGGAGCGGGAGACGGACACCACCGCGTGGGTCGCGATGGACACCGTCTTCCACCTGACCGTGGCCGAGGCCGCGCAGAACCCGGTGTTCCGCCGGGTCATCGAGGAGATCCGGGACGCGCTGGCCCGCCAGTCGGCCTTCCTGAACGAGCTCGGCGGCCGGCGAGAGCAGTCCGACCGCGAGCATCGGGCCATCGTCGAGGCGCTGGCCGAAGGTATCGAGCAGGACGCGATCGAGGCCATGACCCACCACCTCGACCGGGTCGAGACCACCCTCACCGACATCGTGCGCCCCGCGCGCGCGGACACCCCCACGCAAGGCGGAGCCGACGCGTGACCCGTGAACCGGTCCACCTCGACCCCACAGTGAAAGTGAAGGAGAACGAGTCGATGGTGCACAGCGGCTCCGTCGCGGACGCGCCCCTCGTCCGGCAGCCCCGCCACGCCCCCGTCGCCCACCTCATACGCGCCGGGATCGTGGAGGGCGTCCACTACGGCTCCGTCGTCGTCCTCGGCGCGGACGGCGAGGTCGAGTTCCAGCTCGGTGACATCGAGGCGGCGTTCTACCCGCGCTCCGCGCTCAAGCCCCTCCAGGCCGCGGCCATGGTGCGGGCCGGGCTGCCGCTCGCCGGCGAGCTGCTCTCCCTCGCCGCCGCCAGCCACTCCGGCGAGGAACGCCACCTCGCCGGCACGCGGCGCATCCTGGAGCTCGCCGGACTCGCCGAGAGCGACCTGCGCAACGTGCCCGACATGCCGCTCGACCCGGTGGTGCGGGACGCCTGGGTGCGCGAGGGCCGTGCGCCCTCCCGGCTCGCGCAGAACTGCTCCGGCAAGCACGCCGCCATGCTCTGGACGGCCAAGCTCAACGGCTGGTCCCTCGACGACTACCTCGACCCCGCCCACCCCCTCCAGCAGGCCATCGCCGAGATCGTCGAGGACCTCACCGGCCGACGCGTCGCCCAGGTGACCGTCGACGGCTGCGGCGCGCCGCTGTTCTCCGTCTCCCTGCACGGTCTGGCGCGCGCCGCCTCGCGGCTCCTGACCGCCGGGCCCGGCACCCCCGAGGCGCGGGTCGCCGACGCGATGCGCGAGCACGCCGAGATGGCCTCCGGCTCCGGCCGGGACGTGGCCGCGCTGATGCGGGCGGTGCCCGGGCTGCTCGCCAAGGACGGCTTCGAGGGCGTGCAGGTCGCGGCGCTGGACGGCGATCCGGCGCGGGGTGTCAGACGGGGAGTTCGGCACGGACCACCACCAGCTCTTCCTTGTCCTCGGTGGCGGACAGCAG
>NZ_JBFBJT010000106.1:0-25727 GCF_040686175.1 Streptomyces sp. NPDC086077
TCATCGCCCGCGCGTCCCGTCTCTACGACGAGGTCTACGTCGCGGTGATGATCAACCAGTCGAAGAAGGGCCTCTTCGAGGTCGAGGAGCGGATCGAGCTGATCCGCGAGGTCACCGCCGACTACGGAAACGTGCGGGTCGAGGCCTTCCACGGCCTCCTCGTCGACTTCTGCAAGCAGCGCGACATCCCCGCCATCGTCAAGGGCCTGCGCGCGGTCAGCGACTTCGACTACGAGCTGCAGATGGCCCAGATGAACAACGGCCTCTCCGGCGTGGAAACCCTCTTCGTGCCCACCAACCCGACGTACAGCTTCCTGTCGTCCTCCCTGGTCAAGGAGGTCGCGGCCTGGGGCGGCGACGTCTCCCACCTGGTGCCGCCGCAGATCCTGGCCGCCCTCACCGAGCGCCTCCGGAAGGACTGACCCCGCGGGCCCCGGCTGACACCCCGTCACCCGGTGTCCCCCGGGCACCCCGTGGCCGTACAGTCGTCCCGTCCGTCTCCAACACAGCTGTAGAGAGTGGCGAGCAACCGGTGGACGTACAGAAGAAGCTCGACGAGATCGTGGCGGCGGTCTCCACCGCCCGGGGCATGCCCATGTCGGCCTCGTGTGTGGTCAACCGCGCCGACCTGCTCGCCCTGCTGGAAGAGGTGCGCGCGGCGCTGCCCGACTCGCTGGCCGAGGCCCAGGAGCTGATCGGCGGCCGGGAGCAGATGGTCGAGCAGGCCCGCCAGGAGGCCGACCGGATCATCCAGGGCGCGCACGCCGAGCGCGGCTCGCTGATCTCCGACACCGAGGTCGCCCGCCGTTCCCAGGCCGAGGCCGACCGGATCCTCGCCGAAGCCCGCAAGGAGGCCGAGGAGGTCCGCGCCGAGGCCGACAACTACGTCGACTCCAAGCTCGCCAACTTCGAGGTCGTCCTCACCAAGACCCTCGGCTCCGTCGGCCGCGGCCGGGAGAAGCTGCTCGGCACCGGCCCCGGCCTCGACGAGCAGGGGTACGAGGACGAGGACGCCCCCGAGCGCAGCCACGACCCGGAGACGCTGCGCCGCACCGCCGACGAGTACGTCGACATCAAGCTCGGCGCCTTCGAGGCGGTCCTCGCCAAGACCCTGGAGGCGGTGGGCCGCGGCCGGCAGACGCTGCACGGCCGGATCGCCAGCGACGACCTGGGTTCTCTGGACACCGGCACCGTCCAGCACAGCAGCGACGCCGACTATCTCGCCGACCTCGCCGCCATGGCCGAGACCCCGGCCGAGCCCGCCCAGGCCCCGGCGATCCCCTCCCAGCAGCCCTACGCGCCCCAGGACGCCTACGCCTACCAGCAGCCGCAGCAGCAGGATCCGTACGGTTACCAGCAGCAGTACGCCCAGCAGGACCCGTACGGCTACCCGCAGGCAGATCCGTACGCCGCGTACCCGCAGCAGCCCGCCTACGATCCGCACCAGGGCCAGGCACACCCCGGCTACCAACAGCAGCCGCAGGCGCTCGACGAGACCAGCCTCTTCGACACCGGCATGATCAGCGCCGAGCAGTTGCGGGCCTACGAACAGGGGCGCGGCAACGGCTGAGGCACTCCGATTGGGCCGTCAGCGAAAGGTCCAGTATCCTGGCTCTTCGGTCGCGCCTACGTCCGCGATCAACGCTGCCCCGGGCCACCGCAGGGCGGCGTCTCCAGTGAGTTCACAAGATCGAAAGCAGGAATGGCTCTGAACGCCCGCCTCGACCACCGCAACCCTCTCGTGTTCGACACACACGAGCTGGGGCGGCGTCCTGGTGCGCTCCAGCGCCTGACCCGCACGGTCGACGCCCCGAAGGACCTCGGTCTGAAGGACGTCATCGGAGTGCCGGAAGGCGCGCCGGTGGAGCTCGACCTCCGTCTGGAGTCCGTCATGGAGGGTGTGCTCGTCACAGGCACCGCCCGTGCACGGGCCGAGGGGGAGTGCGTAAGGTGTCTGGAGCCGGTCGAGCAGCAGCTCGAAGCGGCATTCCAGGAGATGTTCTCGTACCCTGACGCCGACGACCGGGGCCGTGTGATCGCGGAACCCGGCGACGACGCCGAGGACGACGAGGGCAGGCTCTTCATCGAGGACGGCATGTTCGACCTCGAGCCCGTGCTGCGAGATGCGGTGGTGCTCGCACTGCCGATGCAGCCGGTGTGCCGGGAGGACTGCCCGGGTCTGTGCTCCGAATGCGGAGCGCGGCTCGCGGACGACCCGGACCACCACCATGACGCCGTCGACATCCGTTGGGCGGCTTTGCAGGGACTCGCCGGTTCACTCGAAGACGGCGAGAAGGACGAGATGAGCGGCGGCGCGCTTCCATCAGCGCACGCCGACGAGAAGCAGGAGAAGTAGCCGTGGCTGTTCCGAAGCGGAAGATGTCGCGCAGCAACACGCGCCACCGCCGGTCGCAGTGGAAGGCTGCGGTCCCCACCCTGGTTGCGTGCGAGCGCTGCCACGAGCCCAAGCAGCAGCACATCGCGTGCCCGTCTTGCGGCACCTACAACAAGCGCCAGGTCCTCGAGGTCTGAGCGGCTGGTGAGAGGCACTGTGTCCACACCCAAGAAGCAGTCTTCCCGCGCGAGCGGGGGTGGACCGGACAACCAGGCCTCGTCCCACACCCTTCTGGAAGGGCGGCTCGGCTACAAGGTCGAGTCCGCCCTTCTGGTGCGAGCGCTGACCCACCGTTCCTACGCGTACGAGAACGGCGGTCTGCCGACGAACGAGCGGCTGGAGTTCCTCGGGGACTCCGTGCTCGGCCTCGTCGTCACCGACACGCTGTACCGCACCCACCCCGACCTGCCCGAAGGCCAGCTGGCCAAGCTGCGGGCCGCGGTGGTGAACTCGCGTGCGCTGGCGGACGTGGGGCGGACGCTCGATCTCGGCGCCTTCATCCGGCTCGGCCGCGGTGAAGAGGGCACGGGCGGCCGGGACAAGGCGTCCATCCTCGCCGACACCCTTGAAGCGGTGATCGGCGCGGTCTATCTCGACCAGGGCCTGGACTCGGCGGCGGAGCTGGTGCACCGCCTGTTCGACCCGCTGATCGAGAAGTCCTCCAACCTCGGAGCCGGCCTGGACTGGAAGACCAGTCTCCAGGAGCTCACCGCGACCGAGGGGCTCGGCGTACCCGAGTACCTGGTCACGGAGACCGGCCCCGATCACGAGAAGACCTTCACTGCTGCCGCCCGCGTCGGAGGCGTCTCGTACGGCACCGGCACCGGCCGCAGCAAGAAGGAGGCGGAGCAGCAGGCCGCCGAATCCGCCTGGCGGTCCATCCGCGCGGCAGCGGACGAGCGGGCCAAGGCCGCCGCGGACGCAGGCGTCGGACCGGCCGTCGACGCGGTCCCGGTCGACGGTGTGCCGCCCGGCGAGGCCGTGGACGCGGCGGTCGACAGGTCGGCAGCGGTCGGCCGGGCCCCCGAGGCCCCGGCCTCCAGGACCGTTGTGGACGGCGACAGCGCGGACGCCCCCTCGGCGTCGGGCTGACCCGCTCCGGCGGTACGACACCCGCGGGAACGCGGGAAGAACAGCAGACCCGAGCGCCCGCCCCAGCCCCGGGGCGGGCGCTCGGCTCGTACGACCGTGTGGACGGGGGAGGCGCGATGCCCGAGTTGCCCGAGGTGGAGGTCGTCCGGCGCGGACTGGAGCAGTGGGTCGCCCACCGGACGGTCACCGATGTCGAGGTGCTGCACCCGCGTGCCGTGCGCCGTCACCTCGCCGGCGCCGTCGACTTCGCGCACCGCCTGAAGGGCCACGGCGTCGGCATCCCGAGCCGACGCGGCAAATACCTGTGGCTGCCGCTGGAGGACACCGGCCAGGCGATCCTGGCCCACCTCGGCATGAGCGGTCAGCTCCTGGTCCAGCCGCACTCGGCGCCCGACGAGAAGCATCTGCGCATCCGCGTCCGGTTCGCCGACGCCCTCGGCACCGAGCTTCGCTTCGTCGACCAACGCACCTTCGGCGGGCTGTCGTTGCACGACACCACTCCGGACGGTCTGCCCCACGTCATCGCGCACATCGCCCGCGACCCGCTGGACCCGCTGTTCGACGACGAGGCGTTCCACCAGGCGCTGCGCCGCAAGCGCAGCACCGTCAAACGCGCCCTGCTGGACCAGTCGTTGATCAGCGGCGTCGGCAACATCTACGCGGACGAGGCCCTTTGGCGCTCCCGCCTCCACTACGACCGTCCGACCTCAACCTTCACCCGCCCCCGCACGCTCGAACTCCTCGGCCACATCAGGGACGTGCTGAACGCGGCCCTGTCGGTGGGCGGCACGAGCTTCGACAGCCTGTACGTCAACGTCAACGGCGAGTCGGGCTACTTCGACCGCTCGCTGGACGCGTACGGACGCGAGGGTCTGCCGTGCCGGAGGTGCGGCACGGCGATGCGCCGACGCCCGTGGATGAACCGGTCCAGCTACTACTGCCCGAAGTGTCAGCGACCGCCGCGCATCTCGTCGTAGCGCTCCCGGGCGGCGAGTACGTCGCTCATCCGCCCCTCCAGGTGCCGGATGAGCGCCAGCAGGCGCTCTGTGACCTCGTGCCCGAGGGGCGTCAGCTCGTAGTCGACGCGGGGCGGGTTGGTCGGCTGGGCCTCTCGGTGCACCAGGCCGTCGCGCTCGAGCGCGTGCAGGGTCTGGGAGAGCATCTTCTCGCTCACCCCGTCGACCCGGCGCCGCAACTCGTTGAAGCGCAGCGACCCGTCATGCAGCGCGCCGAGGGTGAGCGCGCCCCAGCGTCCCGTCACGTGCTCCAGGGTGCCCCGGGAGGGGCAGGCCTTGGAGAACACGTCGTACGGAAGGTTTTGCTCCGGTGCGCGCTCGGCGGTCATGCCAGAAGCGTACGCGCGCACAGCGCTGCCCGACAGGTTGCGCTCACCAGGAGTAAGCGCGGGGTCGGCTAGTAGCCGAAGAAGTGCCGCGGCACCCTTCTGACCTGCACGCACTCCAGCCGCCGCCCTTCTGGCCTGCGGGTCAGCGGCTGTCGTCGCCTGTCACCGTTGAGTCCCCTCGCGCGGCCCAGGGATGGCCCCAGCCGGAGGTTCGGGGTCACGGCCACCCTCTGGCTGTTCCCCGGGGGTTGTCGGCACCGGGTGGCAGGATGCCGTGCCATGACCGCACCGATCAGTGAGTCGTGGACGCGCATCGAGAACTGGCTGGCCGAGCACGCCCCGGCGACCTACGCCGCGCTGGCGCCGCCCGCGGATCCGGCGGACATCGCCGCGATCGAACACGTCATCGGCCGGCCACTGCTGAAGCCCTTGGTGATGTCGCTGTTGCGGCACGACGGTCTCCTCGACCAGCGGGGCTCGCTGCTGCCGGGGTTCTACAGGCCAATGAGTGCACGCGAGATAGCGGCTGCGTGGCAACTTCTCACCGGCTTCTACGACAAGCGCACGGCGGATGAGAAAGGAGAGGAGGCGGACTACGACTTCATGAAGATCGGGTCCAGCAGCGTCCTGTACGGACACCCGCAGTTGATCCCCATCGCGCGGGACCTCGGCGGGGGTCATCTCGTGCTGGACCACCGTCCCGGGATCGACCGGGGGCGCGTCCACGAAGCCGAGGCCGTGGCAGGCGTCATGCGCGTATCGCACGGGATGTGGACCTCCCTGCCGGTGCTCATGGAGGCGATCGCCACGTCTACTGAGACCTCCCAGCCCCTCAACGGCTACACGCCGGTAGTGGACGAGGAACAGAGGCTGCACTGGGACTTCGCACCGCTGCGCAGTGACCGGACCTTGCATCGGTCATGACACAGCAGCGGAAAGTGAGGTCGGTGGAGTCTCAAAGGGCGAGTCAAACCGACGGGGCGTCGCCCATCGGTTGAGGGCGGCGCCCCGCCGGGGTCACAGCGGTCCGGGATAGGCCGCGACCGCTGCTCGCGCTTGTTGGTGTCAACCGCTGATGTCAGTGCATGAGGACGGTCTTGACAGGCCCCACCCTGCGCACTAGGTGATTTCGCGAGGAGGGGACAGAGTGCTGCTGCCTTTGCTGGGCATGCTGCTGCTTGTCAGTCTGGCCACTGCGGGGGCGAGCATCGTGACCGTCGTTCTGATGATGAACACCTCACCTCCGCCCTTACCCAGGCTCTGCGCAGTTCTCGTTCTGGCCTTCGGTTCTTCGGCAGCAGCCGTGTACTGCTATGGCTGGTTCTCCGTCACCTTGGGAGGTCCGTTTCCCGCATTGTGCGAAGACCGGAACGCCTCCGGCGCCGAGTTGGCAAGCACTGTGCAGGAGCACTGGCCTCTTCGCAGCGCCTGCGTCTACTCCGACGGTGCAACGGTGGAGCACATCTCCGTGTCGATCAACGTGCTCGTCTACCTGCTGGCAGGTCTTGCCATCGTCCTGGCTTGTGCCGGCGCAGTCCTGCACAGGCGGGTCCCTTCGACGTCTGAGGGGTCGTTAGGTACCCCTTGACCTCGCTCATCCTCAACCACCACCCACCCCAGCTCCCATCCCGTCCGCCGTCGACCCACACACCGTGGAGCGGGCGTGGTGCCTGGCGTCCACGTGGAGCGCGCCACTGTACGAATGAGGACGCCAGGGGCCGCGTCTGCTCGGCTCTGCCTGGGTCGATGGTGGAGCCAATCCACCTGTGGGCGCGTGTCGGCGCAGCGCGGGCGGAGCGGGCCGAAGGCAGGAGCGTCGCCCGCAGCGGAGCCTAGGCTTGATGAGGTAGAGAAACCTGTGACCCGGCATGGATGGCCTTATGCTCCGGGCTACGGGCGGGCCCGCTCCGATTGCAGAGTCTTCAGAACCGACTCAGGATCGCCGTTGTAATCGATGTGCGGTTCGCCGGGCTCCGGGGCCACGAATCGCGACCGGTAGCGGATCAGATCGCTTTCGGCGAAGTAGATCGAGTTCGGGTCGTCCTCTTGCCGGGCATTGCGCTTGCTCACGCGGGACCAGAGCTCTTGGTGGCTGGCCCCTAGGTAGACCACCACCGGGATCGCGCCACCTTCGGTAGCAACCGATCGCCAGTGAGCGCGGTCTTCCGGCGTCCAAAAGCCATGATCCACCCCCACATCGTGCCCAGCCTGGAGCTGGTGACGGAGCTGGACCGAGGTCTCTTCAAGGATCGGCCGCTCAAGGGTCGGGAACGTCCCTCGTGGAAAATCGACCCCGTACACCCCATGTCGGCGGAACATCCGACCCCGGCTTCACCCTGCGCACGTACACGCACCTGATGCCGTCGAGTGAGACGCGGACCCGGGCCGCCGTAATTCGCGTCTTTGAGAATGAGGAGCTGTCGGGGGACGGCCCGGAGGCGGCCCCAGGGGCTTCCTAGTCCCCTGACCTGCGGTTATCTCAGTAGCCGAAGTTCTGCGTCCACCAGGGGCCGCCCGACCCGTAGTGCACACCGACGCCGAGCGTCTTGAAGTCGCAGTTCAGTATGTTGGCGCGGTGGCCGGGGCTGTTCATCCAGGCTTCCATGACAGCTGCCGCGTCCGCCTGGCCCCGGGCTATGTTCTCGCCGCCGAGGTTGCTTATGCCGGCGGCCTCGGCCCGGTCCCACGGCGTGTTGCCGCTGGGGTCGGTGTGGTCGAAGAAGCCCTGCTCGGCCATGGCCTCGCTGTAGTCCCCGGCCAGATCCGCGAGCGCGCTGTTCGCGGCCAGCGGGCTGCACCCGGCCTGGGCCCGCTCGTCGTTGACGAGCCGGAGCACCTCGGCCTCGACGGCGGTCTCCGGGGAGATCGTCACGGGCGGGGTGGTCCGCTGCGTGGGCACCTTCGAGGGCGTGCGCGACGGGGTGGGCTTCGGCGCCGGCTTCTTCGTAGACGGGGTGGCCGACGGCTTCTTGGAGGGGGCGTTGGGAGCCGGCGCCTTGGTGGTGGGCCTGGCCGACGGGGTCGACGCGGACGGCGAGGTGCTGCGCTCGGCGTCACGGCTGGTCGACGGGCTGCCCTCGCGGCTGCCGGCCTCGGCGGTGCCGGAGGTGCCGCCCTGCTGGGACTCGGTGTTGCTCGGCGTGTCCCCGACCTGCACCCTCTCGGCGCCGCCCCCGCCCAGCGTGTAGGTGTCGCCGCCGGGCAGGACGCCGGTGGCGACGGCGACCGTGCCGATGGCGACCGCCGCGGAGACACCGAGCAGGCCGTTGCGGACGGGCGCCATGTTCTTCTTCTTGCGGCGGCGCGAGCGGCCGTGCCCGGATCCGCCGTCGAGGCTGTGTCCGTCCGGGCCGTAGCCGCCCAGGCCGTAGGGCACAGGGCCCCGGCCGCCCAGGCCGTAGGGCTCAGGTCCGAGGCGGTCGTGGCCGTAAGGGTCAGGGCCTCGGCCGTCGTGGCCGTAAGCGTCCAGTCCGGGGCCGTCGTGGCCGTGACCGCCGGAGCCGTAGCCCTGGCGGCCGTAGCCGCCAGAGGTGTGGCCGGCCTGGCCGTGGTCGCCGGAGCTGTGGTGGTGGTAGCCGTCGGCCACCGGGAAGGCCGCCGTGTCGGAGGACGCGGCGTCGGCGTGGGCGCCGGCCGGGGCGTGCGGGCGGTCCGGAGCGAAGAGGTACGCCTCGCTCTTCGAGACCGTCTCTGCGTACGCCTCGGGGTTCAGATACGGCGCGATGCCCCGGGCGGGGGCGGCGTCGTGCGAGTGCTGCGGGTCGAGGCCCCCCACGTCGGAGCCGTGCGTCTCGTGGTCCCCCGTGGTGGCGCGGCCGGCGGCGGAGCGTCGGTGGCGTCCCATGTGATGGCCTTCCTCTGTCTCGCGGTCGACTCGTCCCCCTCGGTCAACCAAACCCACTCGATCGAGTGAGTTTCATATGAGATTCATTGGGGCTGGACGGTACCGCATGGCGCTCGGGGAGGAAGTGTCCCCAGGGACATTGGCCCGTTAGGTTGCAGCCATGAGTGAGGATGTGCGACTGGTCGCCTGGGTGCGAGGACGTGTCCAAGGTGTGGGTTTTCGCTGGTTCACGCGGGCCAAGGCCCTGGAGATCGGCGGCCTGAGTGGTTTTGCTCTCAATCTGGCCGACGGTCGGGTCCAGGTGGTCGCGGAGGGGCCGCGTCAAGGCTGCCAAGGGCTCCTGGACTGGCTCCAGGGGGACGACGCGCCCGGGCGGGTAGAAGGCGTCACCGAGATCTGGGACACACCTCGCGGCGGCTACGACGGCTTCGCCATCCGCTGACATCACGCGGGAGCGGTGACCGCAGGCCGGTCCGGAGTGCGCCGGCGGCAGCCGCCCGGAGGGGAAACGAGCAGGTGATTGCCGAGAACCGCTTGCCTTGGCAGGCGCCACACGCAAGGATGATCGTCACGCCCTGAGTGCCCCGCGGAAGTCGCCGCGCCGCCGTGTCCGGCCGCGCGCCGGCGGGTTGCCCCCCAATACAGGGCGTGATCGTGTTGACCGTCAAACTTTTTGGTGAGACGCTGAAAGCCCCGCGCACCTTAGCTGTTTGGCATGTATGAACGCCAGCACAACTCCACAGTGCCAAGCGGCCGCGGGTGCGAATCCCTCACGACCCACACCGCATCGGTCGGTCACTCAGTGTGGAGGACCATCCATCATGGCAAAGGCGCTTCTCGGTTACGTCGGCGGCTCCGACCCTCGACTCCTCGCCGAGATGCGACGGCTCCAGCAGCGCGTACAGGACCTGGAATCCGAGCTCGTACGGATCCAGGCCGAGAACGAGGCGCTGACGGCTGCCGCTTCTCACCACGACAGGATCATGGAGAGCGTCGACGCACACCAGGCGGAGCCTGCGCTCACCTGATCACTGCATCGCACGACGACACGCAGTGGTTGGGCTGCCCGTATCAACCGCTAAGTTGTCAGAAGTCGCAAGGGACGCTTCGGCGTCCCTTCTTTCTTGCCCTGTGCGCTTTCTTGCTCTGCGCATCCTTTCACCGTCTTTAACGTTTGGTGTGCCCTGCGCGTTCAGCGGCGAAACCGTGGGTTCATGGAGTGAGACAACCCCGGAAGGTAGAGTCCAGCGGCGTGCACCTCAAGGCCCTGACCCTCCGAGGGTTCAAGTCGTTCGCCTCCGCGACCACGCTCCGGTTCGAGCCGGGCATCACGTGCGTCGTCGGACCGAACGGCTCGGGCAAGTCCAACGTCGTGGACGCGCTCAGCTGGGTCATGGGCGAGCAGGGCGTCAAGTCGCTGCGCGGCGGCAAGATGGAGGACGTCATCTTCGCCGGCACCACCGGCCGCCCGCCGCTCGGCCGCGCCGAGGTGTCGCTGACGATCGACAACTCCGACGGGGCGCTGCCCATCGAGTACGCCGAGGTCACCATCACGCGGATCATGTTCCGCAACGGCGGCAGCGAGTACCAGATCAACGGCGACACCTGCCGGCTGCTCGACATCCAGGAACTGCTCTCCGACTCCGGCATCGGCCGCGAGATGCACGTCATCGTCGGCCAGGGCCAGCTCGACTCCGTGCTGCACGCCGATCCGATGGGCCGCCGTGCCTTCATCGAGGAGGCCGCCGGCGTCCTCAAGCACCGCAAGCGCAAGGAGAAGGCGCTGCGGAAGCTGGACGCGATGCAGGCCAACCTCGCGCGTGTGCAGGACCTGACCGACGAACTGCGACGCCAGCTGAAGCCACTGGGCAGGCAGGCGGCCGTCGCCCGCAGGGCCGCCGTCATCCAGGCCGATCTGCGCGACGCCCGTCTCCGGCTGCTGGCCGACGATCTCGTCCGGCTCAAGGAGGCGCTGCAGGCGGAGGTCGCCGACGAGGCCGCGCTGAAGGAACGCAAGGAGGCCGCCGGGCAGGAGCTGCGCAGGGCGCTCCAGCGCGAGGCGCTTCTGGAGGACGAGGTCCGCCGCCTCACCCCGCGTCTGCAGCGTGCGCAGCAGACCTGGTACGAGCTGTCCCAGCTCGCCGAACGCGTCCGCGGCACCATCTCGCTGGCCGAGGCACGGGTGAAGAGCGCGACCTCCGCCCCGCCCGAGGAGCGGCGCGGCCGTGACCCCGAGGACATGGAGCGCGAGGCCCACCGCATCCGTGAACAGGAGGCCGAGCTGGAGGCCGCCCTGGAGGCGGCCCAGCGTGCCCTCGACGACACGGTCGCCCACCGCGCCGAGCTGGAGCGCGAACTGGCGTCCGAGGAACGCCGCCTGAAGGACGCGGCCCGCGCCATCGCCGACCGTCGCGAGGGGCTTGCCCGGCTGAACGGGCAGGTCGGCGCGGCCCGTTCACGCGCGGCCTCGGCCCAGGCCGAGATCGACCGGCTCGCCGCCTCCCGAGACGAGGCACAGGAGCGGGCGGTTGCCGCGCAGGAGGAGTACGAGGCGCTCAAGGCCGAGGTCGACGGCCTCGACGCCGGCGACGCCGAACTCGCCGAGCGGCACGAGGCGGCCAAGCGGGAACTGACCGAGGCGGAGTCCGCCCTCGCCGCGGCCCGGGAGGCGGCCACGGCGGCCGAACGCAGTCGCGCCGCGACGCAGGCCCGCCACGACGCCCTCGCGATGGGCCTGCGACGCAAGGACGGCACCGGAATACTGCTGGGAGCGCGCGACCGGCTCACCGGAGTCCTGGGCCCCGCGGCCGAACTGCTCTCGGTCACACCTGGCTACGAGGTAGCGCTCGCCGCGGCATTCGGCGCGGCGGCCGACGCGATCGCCGCCACTACCCCGGCCTCGGCGGCCGACGCGATCCGCCTGTTGCGCAAGCAGGACGGTGGCCGGGCGGCCCTGCTGCTCGCGGGCGCCCCGGAAGAGCCGACGCCGGGGGCCGAGGGCCCGCAAAGGGACGCCGGGAACGGCGCGGACGGCTACGACGGGCCCGCGCACGACCGCCGGCCTGCGACGGCGCCGTCGTCGCGGCCCTTCGCCGCCGACCTGGTCCGGGGCCCGGCCGAGCTGATGCCCGCGGTACGGCGGCTGCTGCGGAACATCGTCGTCGTCGGCACCCTGGAGGACGCCGAGGAGCTCGTCTACACGCGGCCGGACCTGACCGCCGTCACCGCCGAAGGGGACCTGCTCGGGGCGCACTTCGCGCACGGCGGTTCCGCCGGCGCGCCGAGTCTGCTCGAAGTGCAGGCGTCCGTCGACGAGGCCGCCGCCGAGCTCGAAGAGCTGGCAGTCCGGTGCGAGGAGCTCGCCGAGGCGCAGCGGTGGGCCGGTGAGCGGCGCAAGGAGACCGCCGCGTCCGTCGAGGAGCTGGGGGAGCGGCGGCGGGCCGCCGACCGGGAGAAGTCGGCCGTGGCACAGCAGCTCGGGCGGCTCGCCGGGCAGGCCAGGGCCGCTGCCGGGGAGGCCGAGCGGAGCGTGGCCGCGGCCACGCGGGCGCAGGAGGCGCTCGACAAGGCCCTCATGGACGTCGAGGAACTCGCCGAACGGCTCGCCGTCGCCGAGGAGATGCCGATCGAGGAGGAGCCGGACACCTCCCTGCGGGACCGGCTCGCCGCCGACGGCGCCAACGCCCGGCAGACCGAGATGGAGGCCCGCCTCCAGGTCCGTACCCACGAGGAGCGGGTCAAGGGGCTCGCCGGACGGGCCGACTCCCTCGACCGGGCCGCCCGCGCCGAACGTGAGGCACGCGCGCGTGCCGAGCAGCGCAGGGCGCGCCTTCGGCACGAGGCGGCCGTCGCGGAAGCCGTCGCCTCCGGCGCCCGCCAGCTGCTCGCGCACGTCGAGGTCTCCCTCGCCCGCGCCGACGACGAGCGCACCGCCGCCGAGGCCGCCAAGGCGCGCCGCGAGCAGGAACTCACCGCCGCCCGTACCGAGGGCCGTGACCTCAAGGCCGAACTGGACAAGCTCACCGACTCCGTGCACCGGGGTGAGGTACTCGGCGCCGAGAAGCGGATGCGGATCGAGCAGCTGGAGAGCAAGGCGCTGGAGGAGCTGGGCGTGGAACCCGCGGGGCTGATCGCGGAGTACGGCCCGCGTCAGCTCGTACCGCCCTCCCCGCCCGCCGAGGGAGAGGAGCTGCCGGTGGATCCCGAGCACCCGCGCAACCGGCCGAAGCCCTTCGTGCGCGCCGAGCAGGAGAAGCGGCTGAAGTCGGCGGAGCGTGCCTACCAGCAGCTCGGCAAGGTGAACCCGCTGGCGCTGGAGGAGTTCGCGGCGCTGGAGGAACGGCACAAGTTCCTGAGCGAACAGCTGGAGGACCTGAAGAAGACCCGCGCCGATCTGCTCCAGGTCGTCAAGGAGGTCGACCAACGGGTCGAGCAGGTTTTCACGGAGGCCTACTGGGACACCGCCCGGGAGTTCGAGGGCGTCTTCAGCCGGCTCTTCCCGGGCGGCGAGGGGCGGCTGGTGCTGACCGATCCCGACAACATGCTCACCACTGGTGTGGACGTCGAGGCGCGGCCCCCGGGCAAGAAGGTCAAGCGGCTGAGCCTGCTCTCCGGCGGTGAGCGGTCGCTGACCGCCGTCGCGCTGCTCGTGTCGATCTTCAAGGCGCGCCCCAGCCCGTTCTACGTGATGGACGAGGTCGAGGCGGCGCTCGACGACACCAACCTGCAGCGGCTGATCCGGATCATGCAGGAGCTGCAGGAAGCCTCGCAGCTCATCGTCATCACGCACCAGAAGCGGACGATGGAGGTCGCCGACGCGCTGTACGGCGTCTCCATGCAGGGCGACGGTGTGTCGAAGGTCATCAGCCAGCGGCTGCGTTGAGGCTGACGAGGCTCAATCTTTCAAGTTTTGAACACAAGCCCTCCACTCCTAGGGCTGGGATTCTTAACATCACCCTATTGACTTCGAAACTTGAACGCATAGTGTCTCCAGCGTTGTTTTTACCTTCAGGTTTCGCCACCTGCGAGGGCTAACCCCCACTCCGGCAGTGTCGCCGGTGGCCCGAGGAGTACACGTGACCAGCACACCGCAGGCACACCAGTCAGGAGCCAAGGCGGCTCAGCCCGAACACCTCGGGCACGTCATCTTCATCGCGGCGGCGGCCGCGATGGGCGGCTTCCTCTTCGGCTACGACAGTTCCGTGATCAACGGTGCCGTCGAGGCCATCAGGGACCGCTACGACATCGGCTCCGCGGCGCTGGCGCAGGTCATCGCCGTCGCGCTGATCGGCTGCGCGATCGGCGCCGCGACGGCGGGCCGGATCGCGGACCGCATCGGCCGTATCCGGTGCATGCGGATCGCCGCGGTCCTGTTCACCGTGAGCGCCGTCGGATCCGCCCTGCCCTTCTCGCTGTACGACCTCGCCTTCTGGCGGGTCATCGGCGGCTTCGCCATCGGTATGGCCTCCGTGATCGGCCCGGCCTACATCGCCGAGGTCGCCCCGCCCGCGTACCGCGGCCGTCTCGGCTCCTTCCAGCAGGCCGCGATCGTGGTCGGCATCGCCATCTCGCAGCTGGTCAACTGGGGCATCCTGAACGCCGCCGACGGCAACCAGCGTGGTGAGCTGCTGGGCCTGGAGGCCTGGCAGCTGATGCTCGGCGTCATGGTCGTCCCGGCCGTCCTCTACGGCCTGCTCTCCTTCGCCATCCCCGAGTCCCCGCGCTACCTGCTCTCCGTGGGCAAGCGCGAGCGCGCCCGCGAGATCCTCGCCGAGGTCGAGGGCCACGAGATCGACCTCGACGTCCGCGTCGCCGAGATCGAGCACGCCATGACGAGCGAGCACAAGTCGACGTTCAAGGACCTGCTCGGCGGCAGCTTCTTCCTCAAGCCGATCGTCTGGATCGGTATCGGCCTGTCGGTCTTCCAGCAGTTCGTCGGCATCAACGTCGCCTTCTACTACTCCTCGACGCTGTGGCAGTCGGTCGGCGTGGACCCGGCGGACTCGTTCTTCTACTCGTTCACGACGTCGATCATCAACATCGTCGGCACCGTCATCGCGATGATCTTCGTCGACCGCATCGGCCGCCGGCCGCTCGCGATCATCGGCTCGGTCGGCATGGTGGTCGGCCTCGCGCTGGAGGCCTGGGCCTTCTCCTTCGATCTCGTCGACGGCAGGCTCCCCGAGACCCAGGGCTGGGTCGCGCTGATCGCGGCCCATGTGTTCGTCCTCTTCTTCGCCCTGTCGTGGGGTGTGGTCGTCTGGGTCATGCTCGGCGAGATGTTCCCGAACCGGATCCGTGCCGCCGCCCTGGGTGTGGCCGCCGCCGCGCAGTGGATCGCCAACTGGGCCATCACCGCGAGCTTCCCGTCGCTGGCCGACTGGAACCTGTCCGCGACCTACGTGATCTACACCCTCTTCGCGGCGCTCTCCATCCCGTTCGTCCTGAAGTTCGTGAAGGAGACGAAGGGCAAGTCGCTGGAGGAGATGGGCTGAGCCGCACCCGAGGCCCCCGATCCCGAGGAGAAGGGCCAAGTCCCCGCTGCCCCTCTCCTCGTCTCGTGAGAGACGTGCCGCCCCGGCTCAGCCACTGAGCCGGGGCAGCACGTTTTCGCAGAACAGCCGCAGACTGCGCCAGCCCTCCTCCAGCGGCATCCCGCCGACCAGCGGATGCAGTACGAGGTTGCCGAGGCCCTGCGCCACGCACTCGTCCGGCGTGAGCACCCGGTAGACGCCCTCGGCGCGCAGCTCCGCAACGGTCGTGGCCGCCGACCGCACGGCCGAGCGGATGTCCGCCGACTGCCAGGAGGCGTACGTGCGCGCCTCGTGCAGGAAGTGCCCGCCGTGCTCCGCCCACGTCCGGTCCGGGTCCTCGGCGAGATGCAGCAGCGGCGTCTGCGCGGCGGGCATCATGGTCCAGCCCTCGGTGCCGTACTCCACCAGGCGTTCCTTGTAGTACGCCTCCAGATCGGGCAGATGCGCGCTGGGGAAGAACGGCAGGCCGAGGCGGGCGGCCCGGCGGGCGGCGGCCCGCGAGGAGCCGCCGACCAGCAGCAGCGGGTGCGGGTCGGAGTACGGGCGCGGGGTGACGCGCACCGTCCGCCCCCGGTAGGTGAACTCCTCCCCGGTCCAGGCCTTCAGCACCGTCTCCAGCACCTCGTCCTGCAACCGCCCGCGCCGTGCCCACTCCACGCCGAACAGCTCGTACTCCTGCGGCCGGTATCCGATCCCGGCGACGGTCACCAGCCGCCCGCCGCTCAGCAGGTCCAGTACGGCGATGTCCTCGGCCAGCCGCAGCGGGTCGTGCAGCGGGCCGATCACCGCCGAGACGGTGACCGCGAGGTGCCGGGTGGCGCCGAGCACCGCTCCCGCGAACGCGAACGGCGAGGGCAGCCAGTTGTTCGGCACACCGTGGTGCTCCTCCGTCTGCACGGTGGTGATCCCCTGGTCGTCGGCGTACCTGGCCATCTCCAGGGCTGTCCGGTACCGATCGCGCAGGGAGGCGGGGGTGGCGTCGGGTTCGACGAGGTTGAAACGGACGACCGAGACGGGCATGGGGGTCCCTTCGCCGGGCGGGTGTGGAGGGGGACGGTAGCTGACAGGGCGTCAGGTCGCCAGATGCGAGACGCCGGGCAGGGCCGCCGGGGGCCACACGTCACTTGTACGAACGCACAAACTGGGTCCGCCGGAGCCCCATGGCTGATACTGGACGGGTTATGGAAATCGTCATCCTTGCTGTAGTCATCGCCGTGGTCGTGATCGGCGCGATCGGCGGGCTCGTCATCGGCAGTCGGCGAAAGAAGTCGCTGCCCCCGCCGCCGCCCACGACGCCCGACATCACCGCACCTCCGGCCGAGCCGCATGTCGGCGACGAGGCCGAGACGCCGCGGGAGGAACCGCGCCGCACGATAGAGGAGGTGGACCTCCCCGACGGCTCGGCCCCGGTCGCCGTCGAGGAACCTCCCGTCGTCGAGCTCCCGCCGACCGAGATCGAGATCCCGGAGCCCACCGCGGGGCGGCTCGTCCGTCTCCGCGCCCGTCTGTCCCGCTCCCAGAACGCCCTCGGCAAGGGGCTGCTCACGCTGCTCTCGCGCGAGCACCTCGACGAGGAGACCTGGGAGGAGATCGAGGACACCCTGCTCACCGCCGACGTCGGTGTGCAGCCCACCCAGGAGCTGGTCGAACGGCTGCGCGAGCGGGTGAAGGTACTCGGCACCCGCACCCCCGTGGAGCTGCGCGGCCTGCTGCGCGAGGAACTGCTCACCCTGGTCGGCACCGACCTCGACCGGGTCGTGAAGACCGAGCCCGAGACCACCAAGCCCGGCATCGTGATGGTCGTCGGCGTCAACGGCACCGGCAAGACCACCACCACCGGCAAGCTCGCCCGCGTCCTGGTGGCCGACGGCCGCAGTGTCGTCCTGGGTGCCGCCGACACCTTCCGGGCCGCCGCCGCGGACCAGCTCCAGACCTGGGGCGAGCGGGTCGGCGCGTACACCGTGCGCGGACCGGAGGGCGGCGACCCCGCCTCCGTCGCGTTCGACGCCGTCAAGGAGGGCAAGGAGATGGGCGCCGACGTCGTGCTCATCGACACCGCCGGACGGCTGCACACCAAGACCGGCCTCATGGACGAACTCGGCAAGGTCAAGCGCGTCGTCGAGAAGCACGCCCCGCTGGACGAGGTGCTCCTCGTCCTCGACGCCACCACCGGCCAGAACGGTCTGGTCCAGGCCCGCGTCTTCGCCGAGGTGGTCGACATCACCGGCATCGTCCTCACCAAGCTGGACGGCACCGCCAAGGGCGGCATCGTCGTCGCCGTGCAGCGCGAACTCGGCGTCCCGGTCAAGCTCATCGGGCTCGGCGAGGGTGCCGACGATCTGGCGCCGTTCGAGCCGGAGGCCTTCGTGGATGCGCTTATCGGAGAGTGAGCACCCACGGACATCCGGCACCAGGAAGCGCCCGCCCCAGCTGTCGTCGGGGCGGGCGCTTCGTCGTGTACGAGGGCTGTCGGCACGGGCGTCGGGCAGGGGCGCGGGGCCCGTACGGGCGTCGGGCGTGTTCGCGAGGCCCGCACGGGCGTCGGGCAGGGGTGCCGGGCCCGCCGGGCGTCACGTCCGGCCGAGATCGTGGCGCACGTGAGCGGTCTGTCCGGGCCGGGGGGCGAGGGGCCATCCCCCGCCTCCGGGGCGAGGAGGCCCGCCCGCGCGTGGCCGGGTAGGACTACGCCCGCGACCGGTGTGCCACGTAGGCCAGCGTCCCCAGCAGCAGACGTGCCGCTGGCGGCTTGCGTGCCGAGTCCAGATCCGGCGGGCGCAGCCAGCGCACCGGGCCGAGGCCGCCGCGGTCCGAGGGCGGGGCCGTGATGTGCGTACCCCGGCCGAGGCCGCGCAGGTCGAGGTGTGGGTCGTCCCAGCCCATGCGGTACAGCAGCGCGGGCAGCTCGGGCGCGGACCCAGGGGCGACGAGGAAGTGGGCGCGGCCGTCGGGGGTGGCGGCGACGGGGCCGACGGGGAGGCCCATGCGTTCCAGCCGGACCAGGGCGCGCCGTCCCGCCGGCTCGGCCACCTCGATCACGTCGAACGCCCGCCCGACGGGCAGCATCACCGCCGCGCCCGGGAACTGGGCCCAGGCGGTGGTCACCTCGTCGAGGGTCGCCCCGGCCGACACCCCCGGCGCGAAGTCCAGCGGATGCGCGCCCGGCGCGCGGCAGTCGGCACGGCCGCAGGAACAGGCGCCCGCGGCGGCCCGTGCGCCCGGGACCACGTCCCAGCCCCACAGTCCGGTGTACTCCGCCACGGCGGTGCACTCCGACGTGCGGCCGCGGCGGCGCGAGCCGGACCGGATGTCGCGGATCCCCCGACTGCTGCCGATCGTGAAGCCCATGCCCCCTCCAACGGGTCCGACACATCGGTGGTTACGAGGCGGAACGAGAGTGTGACTCTCCGTCTCCGACTTCCCGGCTGTCGCGCGATCCAGACGGCTTGCTGAAGCACCCCAGGTGGTGTGCTGAGGGCTGCGCGCCCCTGCGCGCACCCGTCCGCCCATTTCCGTCCGGCCTATGTCAAGTGAATCGTGCGGAGGCGACTGCGAGTTCATTCGAAGGGGTGGCGAATGGTGGCGTTTCCGGGATCGCCGTGGCCGGGCGGGTGATCGTAGGATTACCGTGTGTGCACGGCGACCGGGGCACATGCACTTGTGGGTATGCCGGAGGCAAGCGGGTTCCTCGTTCGAAGACTGAGAAGTGCCGGACGGGCGACCGCACTGACGGGCATTCTGATAGGGCTTGGCGCAGTGGTGGCAGGCGATCCGAGGGATGGGGGCGTTCCAGTGGGCGGCAGCGGCGGAAGCGGGACGAACGCTGAGAAGCGCCCGAATGAGCTGTTGGGCTCGTGGTTCGTGCGCAGTGGCTGGTCGAAGGGCGAGCTGGCGCGTCAAGTGAACCGCCGGGCACGCCAGTTGGGCGCCAACCACATCTCCACCGACACCTCGCGCGTCCGCCGCTGGCTGGACGGTGAGAACCCCCGCGAGCCGATCCCGCGCATCCTGTCGGAGCTGTTCTCCGAGCGGTTCGGCTGCGTCGTCTCCATCGAGGACCTCGGCCTGCGTGCCGCTCGCCAGTCGCCCTCCGCCCACGGCGTGGACCTGCCCTGGACGGGCCCTCAGACGGTCGCGCTGCTCGGCGAGTTCTCCCGCAGCGACCTGATGCTCGCCCGCCGCGGCTTCCTCGGCACCTCGCTGGCGCTGTCCGCCGGACCGGCCCTGATCGAGCCCATGCAGCGCTGGTTGGTCCCCGCGCCACCCTCCCCGCGGCCGGAGCCCTCCTCGGTGCCGTCCACCCGCGCGCGGGGCCGGCTGTCCAAGCCGGAGCTGGACCTGCTGGAGTCCACCACGGTGATGTTCCGGCAGTGGGACGCCCAGTGCGGCGGCGGGCTGCGCCGCAAGGCGGTCGTCGGCCAGCTGCACGAGGTGTCCGACCTGCTCCAGGAGCCCCAGCCCGAGTCGACCACCCGCAAGCTGTTCAAGGTCGCCGCCGAGCTGGCCGAGCTGGCCGGCTGGATGTCGTACGACGTGGGGCTCCAGCCCACCGCGCAGAAGTACTTCGTGCTCGCCCTGCACGCCGCCAAGGAGGCCGGTGACCGCCCTCTCGGCTCGTACGTGTTGTCCAGCATGAGCCGCCAGATGATCCACCTCGGGCGCCCCGAGGACGCGCTGGAGCTGATCCACCTCGCGCAGTACGGCAGCCGGGACTGCGCGAGCCCGCGCACCCAGGCGATGCTGTATGCGATGGAGGCCCGCGCGTACGCCAACATGAGCCAGCCCGGCAAGTGCAAGCGGGCCGTGCGGATGGCCGAGGACACCTTCGGTGAGGCCGACGACTGGGACGAGCCGGACCCCGACTGGATCCGCTTCTTCTCCGAGGCCGAGCTGTTCGCCGAGAACAGCCACTCCTTCCGCGACCTCGCATACGTCGCAGGCCGCAGCCCCGCCTACGCCTCCATGGCCGAACCCTTGATGCGGCGGGCCGTGGAGCTGTTCGCGCAGGACACCGAGCACCAGCGGTCGTACGCGCTGAACCTCATCGGCATGGCCAGCGTGCACCTGCTCCAGCGGGAGCCCGAGCAGAGCGCCGTCTTCGCCGATCAGGCCATGACCGTCGCCAAGAACGTCCGTTCCGAGCGCGTCAACACTCGTATCCGAAAGACCGTCGACACCGCGGCCCGTGACTTCGGTGACGTCGCCGAGGTCGTGGACCTCACCGACAAGCTCGCGATCGAGCTGCCGGAGACCGCCGAGGCGGTCTGAGCACAGCGGCGAAACCCCTGACCCCGGCCGCGGCTGGCCCTCCCGAACTGCCCGACTCGGCTCCCCCATGCCAGGTCATCGGAAGGCCGCCCGCGGCCGGTCCTTCTCCCCCCGGAAATGCCGCGGGAAAGGTTGCGCCACGATAACGATCGCGCGGCCCGGTAGCTGGCAGTTCATTGACGCGTAACACGCGCGGCGCCTTCGTCACCCCGGCGAAACAACGAGGGGCTTCCACCGAAACGGCGCTGCGCCAATGTCGTGGCGCATAACCGGCCCACCCCTCATCCCGCTCAAGGCTTCGCCCGCACGGGGCCGTATCCAACGACGAGGAGACGCCGATGGCTCCAGCCATCACGCTTGCGGCGGACGCACCCACGCTGTCGTCCGCGAACACAGGCTTCATGCTCATCTGTTCCGCCCTGGTGATGCTCATGACCCCGGGCCTGGCCTTCTTCTACGGAGGCATGGTCCGCGTCAAGAGCACCCTGAACATGCTGATGATGAGTTTCATCAGCCTGGGAATCGTCACCATCCTGTGGGTGCTGTACGGCTTCTCCATGGCGTTCGGTACGGATTCCGGCAGCCTCATCGGCTGGAACTCCGACTACGTCGGCTTCACGGGGATCGGCATCGGCGACCTGTGGGACGGCTACACCATCCCGGTCTACGTCTTCGCCGTCTTCCAGCTGATGTTCGCGATCATCACGCCCGCCCTTATCAGCGGCGCCCTCGCGGACCGCGTGAAGTTCACGGCATGGGCGCTGTTCATCACCCTGTGGGCCACGGTCGTGTACTTCCCGGTCGCCCACTGGGTCTGGGGCGCGGGCGGCTGGGCTTTCGAGCTGGGCGTGATCGACTTCGCCGGTGGTACGGCGGTGCACATCAACGCCGGTGCCGCGGCTCTCGGCGTGATCCTGGTGATCGGCAAGCGCATCGGCTTCAAGCGGGACCCGATGCGTCCGCACAGCCTGCCGCTGGTGATGCTCGGCGCCGGTCTGCTGTGGTTCGGCTGGTTCGGCTTCAACGCCGGCTCATGGCTGGGCAACGACGACGGCGTCGGCGCGCTGATGTTCGTCAACACCCAGATCGCCACCGCCGCCGCCATGCTGGCCTGGCTGATCTACGAGAAGGTCCGCCACGGCGCGTTCACCACGCTGGGCGCCGCCTCCGGCGCGGTCGCCGGTCTGGTCGCCATCACCCCGGCCGGCGGCGCGGTCGACCCGCTCGGGGCGATCGCGGTGGGCGCCATCGCTGGTCTGCTGTGCGCGATGGCGGTCGGCCTGAAGTACAGGTTCGGCTACGACGACTCGCTCGACGTCGTCGGTGTCCACCTGGTCGGCGGTGTGCTCGGCTCCCTGCTGATCGGCTTCTTCGCCAGCGGCAAGGGCCAGTCCGAGGTCGAGGGCCTGTTCTACGGTGGCGGCCTGGACCAGTTCTGGAAGCAGTGCGCCGGTGTCTTCGCCGTCCTGGCCTACTCCCTGGTCGTCTCCGCGATCCTCGCCTTCCTGATCGACAAGACGATCGGCATGCGGGTACCGGAGGACGACGAGGTGACCGGCATCGACCAGGCCGAGCACGCCGAGACCGCATACGACTTCAGCGGCGCCGGCGGCGGTGCCTCCCGCACCACCCCGGTCCCGCCCACGGCCGCCGCAGCCGCGAACAAGAAGGTGGACGCATGAAGCTCATCACCGCCGTCGTCAAGCCCCACCGGCTCGACGAGATCAAGGAAGCCCTCCAGGCGTTCGGAGTACACGGACTCACGGTCACCGAGGCCAGCGGCTACGGTCGCCAGCGGGGGCACACCGAGGTCTACCGCGGCGCCGAGTACACCGTCGACCTGGTCCCCAAGATCCGTATCGAGGTGCTGGCCGAGGACGACGACGCCGAGCAGCTGATCGAGGTCATCGTGAAGGCGGCGCGCACCGGCAAGATCGGTGACGGCAAGGTCTGGTCCCTTCCCGTCGAGACCGCGGTCCGGGTCCGCACGGGCGAGCGCGGACCGGACGCGCTCTGACACAGAAGAACAGGAGTCGCTGGGTGACGAGCACGGGCGTACGGACGGAAGCAGAGGACTCGGGACCCAGCGGCTACGCGGCGGCCCGGCTGCGTCTCCTCACGGAGGGGGCGCGGTCCGGGCCGCCGCGCCGTGCCGCCCTGGCCGGGCTGACCGACGACTGGCTGGCGGGGCTGTTCGGCGCGGGAGCGGAAGGGCTTCGTGGGGTCTCCCTCGTGGCGGTCGGGGGCTACGGCCGCGGCGAGTTGTCCCCGCGCAGCGACCTGGACCTGCTCCTGCTGCACGACAACGGCGACCCTGCGGCGATCGCCGCCCTCGCCGACCGCATCTGGTACCCGGTCTGGGACCTGGGCCTGGCACTCGACCACTCCGTCCGCACCCCGGCCGAGGCGCGCAGGACGGCCGGGGAGGACCTGAAGGTCCAGCTCGGCCTGCTGGACGCCCGTCACCTCGCCGGCGACCTCGGCCTGACCGCGAGCCTGCGCACGGCGGTCCTCGCCGACTGGCGCAACCAGGCGCCCAAACGCCTCCCCCAGCTCCAGGAGCTCTGCGCCGAACGCGCCGAACGCCAGGGCGAGTTGCAGTACCTGCTGGAGCCGGACCTCAAGGAGGCCCGCGGTGGCCTGCGGGACGCCACCGCCCTGCGCGCCGTCGCCGCCTCCTGGCTGGCCGACGCCCCGCGCGAAGGCCTCGACGACGCCCGGCGCCGGCTGCTCGACGTCCGGGACGCCCTGCACCTCGCCACCGGACGCGCCACCGACCGGCTCGCCCTTCAGGAACAGGACCAGGTCGCGGCCGAGCTGGGCCTGCTCGACGCCGACACCCTGCTGCGGCAGGTCTACGAGTCGGCGCGGCTCATCTCGTACGCCAGCGATGTCACCTGGCGTGAAGTGGGGCGCGTGCTGCGGTCGCGGGCCGTGCGGCCCCGCCTGCGGTCCATGCTGGGCGGGGGGAGGCAGGTCGCCGAGCGGTCCCCTTTGGCCGAGGGTGTGGTGGAGCAGGAGGGCGAGGTGGTGCTCGCCCGTGCCGCGCGACCCGACCGCGACCCCGTACTCCCGCTGCGCGCCGCGGCCGCCGCCGCGCAGGCCGGACTGCCGCTCTCCTTGCACGCCGTGCGGCGCATGGCGGCCGGTGCGCGCCCCCTGCCCACGCCCTGGCCCGCCGAGGCCCGCGAGCAACTGGTCACGCTGCTCGGCTCCGGGCCCCCGACCACCGAGGTCTGGGAGGCCCTGGAGGCGGAAGGCCTGATCACCCGGCTCATCCCTGACTGGGAGCGGGTGCGCTGCCGGCCGCAGCGCAACGCCGTGCACATCTGGACCGTCGACCGGCATCTCATCGAGACCGCCGTCCGCGCCTCCGAGTTCACCCGCCGGGTCAGCCGGCCCGACCTGCTGCTGGTCGCCGCGCTGCTGCACGACATCGGCAAGGGCTGGCCTGGCGACCACTCGGTGGCGGGCGAGATCATCGCGCGCGACGTGGCGGGCCGGATCGGCTTCGACCGCACGGACGTGGCCGTCCTCGCCACCCTCGTACGCCATCACCTGCTGCTCATCGAGACCGCCACCCGGCGTGACCTGGAGGACCCCGCCACCGTGCGCTCCGTCGCCGAGGCGGTCGGCTCGCAGGGCACGCTGGAGCTGCTGCACGCGCTCACCGAGGCCGACGCCCTGGCCACCGGGCCGGCCGCCTGGTCGTCCTGGCGGGGTTCGCTCGTCGCCGACCTGGTCAAGCGGGTCTCGGCGGTGCTGGCCGGGGACGCCCCGGCCGACCCGGAGGCCGCGGCGCCCACCGCCGAGCAGGAACGGCTCGCCATCGAGGCGATCGCGACGGGCGGCCCCGTGCTGGCGTTGCGGGCCCAGACCGAGGCGCCCACCGAGGAGGCGACCGGCGAGCCCGAGCCGCTCGGCGTGGAACTCCTCATCGCCGTACCGGACCAGCCCGGTGTGCTGCCGGCCGTGTCAGGCGTGCTCGCCATGCACCGTCTGACCGTGCGCGCGGCCGAGCTGCGGTCCCTGCGGCTGCCGGACGGCGTCGACGGCTCGGTGCTGCTGCTGGACTGGCGGGTCGCCGCCGAGTACGGCTCGCTGCCGCAGGCCGCCCGGCTGCGCGCGGACCTGGTCCGGGCCCTGGACGGCTCCCTCGACATCGCCGGGCGCCTGGCCGAGCGCGACGCCGCCTACCCGCGTCGGCGGGGCGTCGTCGCGCCGCCACCGCGCGTGACGGTCGCCTCGGCGGCGTCCCGTCTCGCCACGGTGATCGAGGTGCGTGCCCAGGACGCGCCTGGGTTCCTGTTCCGCATCGGGAGGGCCCTGGAGGACGCGGGCGTGCGGGTGCGCAGCGCACATGTGTCGACGCTGGGCGCGAACGCGGTCGACGCGTTCTATGTCACAGGCCTGCAGGGAGCCCCCTTGCCGGACGAGGAGGCGGTGGCGGTGGCACGGAAGCTGGAGGAGATGCTGCGGGGGTGACCCGGGCCACTCGTGGTGCTCCTTCATGTGCTGGACGAGGACGATTCCCTTGGCGGGGCAGATACCCTGGAGGGCGATCCATACTGTCGCCTACTGCCGAGGACCGACGCCGCCGTGTTCGATACCCTTTCCGACCGCCTCTCAGCCACCTTCAAGTCCCTCCGGGGCAAGGGGCGACTCAGTGAAGCGGACATCGACGCCACGGCTCGCGAGATCCGGATCGCGCTCCTCGAGGCGGACGTGGCGCTGCCGGTCGTCCGGAGCTTCATCAAGAACGTCAAGGAGCGCGCGCTCGGCGCCGAGGTCTCCAAGGCGCTGAACCCCGCCCAGCAGGTCCTGAAGATCGTCAACGACGAGCTCGTCACGATCCTCGGTGGCGAGACCCGGCGGCTGCGCTTCGCCAAGCAGCCGCCCACCGTGATCATGCTGGCGGGTCTCCAGGGTGCCGGCAAGACCACCCTCGCGGGCAAGCTCGGCTGGTGGCTGAAGGAGCAGGGCCACTCGCCGCTGCTGGTCGCAGCCGACCTCCAGCGCCCGAACGCCGTGAACCAGCTGAGCGTGGTCGCCGATCGGGCGGGCGTGGCCGTCTACGCGCCGGAGCCGGGCAACGGCGTCGGTGACCCGGTCAAGGTCGCCAAGGACTCCCTCGACTTCGCGAAGTCCAAGGTCCACGACATCGTGATCGTGGACACCGCCGGCCGCCTCGGCATCGACCAGGAGATGATGCAGCAGGCCGCGGACATCCGCGACGCCGTCTCCCCGGACGAG
>NZ_JBFBJT010000107.1:0-25629 GCF_040686175.1 Streptomyces sp. NPDC086077
GGTGTCGCCTCCCCCCGGTTGGGGGGTGGGGTTCCACGCCCCCGCGGGGCCCCGTGTGGGGGGGCGGCTCTGTTTCCCTCCTCCCGCCCCGCTTCTGTTTGTCCCTCTGTCCTCCCTGGGCTGTTCCTCCCGCCGGAGCTCCTCACCGCGCTCCCTGTCAGCGTGTGAGCAACGTCTCAGGTGGTGTGGCGGTGCGCAGGGCATGTGCCGCCGGTGACGGACGACACCACCGCGAGGACCGCGCACGCCCCGGCCGTCGCGCCGAGCGCCTCCCAGGGGGCTCCGGAGCCGTGTGGACCGACGGCAGGCCGAGGGCCGCCCACATGCCCGGCGGGTTGAGTACGGCGACCAGGGCACCCAGGACGGCGCCGACCGCGACCCGTCGTCAGCGCCTCGGCGGCGGCCAGCCGCGGCGCGGCCGGGGCGCGGGCCCGGTCCGAGGCGGCCGTGACCATGGTGGTGGCCACGGAGATGCCGGTGTACAGCAGGGCGATGTCGGGGACGAGCAGCAGGCCGAGGCGGGTCGTCCGGTCGGATCGGGGGTGAGCCGCCCGAACCCACTGGTCCCGGAGCGGACCTGGGCGCCCCCGTGGACGCCTTCGAGGCGGAGCGGCGGCGGATCGAACGGGACCTGCATGACGGGGCCCAGCAGCGGCCCGTGGCCCTGACGACGGCCCTCGGGCCGGCCCGGCCGACCGCGCCGCCGGGTCCGCTCGCCGGCCGGCTCGCCACGGCGCACGGGGAGGCGATGCGGGCGCTCGCGGAGCTGCGTGAGCTGATCCGCGGCGCTCACCCCGAGGTGCTCACCGACTTCGGTGCCGAAGCGGCGGTCGCCGACGCCGCCGACCGCCGCGTACGGCGCCGAGCCGCTGGACTCCGGCGACGGGACCGGCGGCGGCGCCCTGCTGAAGGACCGGGTCGGGCAGTTCGGGGAGTTCGTGGACGCGCTCGGTGAGGTGGCGGCGGGCGGCACGGTCGTCGACGCCGAGGTGGTACGGCAGTTGCTGCGCCGGCGCCGGGACCCGCTGGAGCCGCTCACCCCGCGCGAACGGGAGGTGCTCGCGCTGGTCGCGGAGGGGAAGTCGAACCGGGCGATCGCGGGGGAGCTGGTGGTGCTGTCGTATTCGCGGGCGTGAGGCCAGGCGGGTCGGGCGTCGGGTTTTCCACAGGTGGGGAGTTGTCCACAGGATCTGACGGGATGCCGCCCGCCGGTTGTACGGTCGGCACGAGTTGATGTTCTGGCGAGTCACGGGGGAGGCGGTCGCGGTGACCGAGGCCGGTGTGCGGGAAGCGGGTTCCGGGACGGTGCGGATCCCGCGGGTGCGGGGCTTCGCCGAGCGGTCCGCGGAGGGCGCGCGCTCGCCCAAGGCGGAGGGGAAGGCCCTGCGTGAGCGGGTCCCCCGGCGCGCCCACGCCACTCTCGACGTCGACGGCGCCCGCCCCGACGCGGTGGCCGCGGTCGAGGAGTCCAACCAGGGCAGGATCCCCGGGCTCACGCCGATAAGGGTGGGCAGGATGGTGGCCACGCCGTTCGCCTTCCTGCGCGGAGCGGCGGGCCTCATGGCGTACGACCTCGCCCGCACCCCCATGACCCGCGTCCGCGCACAGATCTGCGGCGACGCGCACGCGGCGAACTTCGGTCTGTACGGCGACGCCCGCGGCGGCCTGGTCATCGACCTGAACGACTTCGACGAGACAGTGCACGGCCCCTGGGAGTGGGACCTCAAGCGGCTCTCGGCCTCGCTCGTGCTCGCGGGCCGGGCGGCGGGCGCCGACGAGGACACCTGCCGGGCGGCCGCCCACGACGCGGCCGGCGCCTACCGCCGCACCATGCGCCTGCTGGCCAAGCTCCCCGTGCTGGACGCGTGGAACGCCATCGCGGACGAGGAACTGGTATCCCACACCGACGCCCACGATCTGCTCGGCACGCTGGAGCGGGTCTCGGAGAAGGCGCGCGCCAACACCAGCGGGCGGTTCGCGGCGCGGTCGACCGAGCCGGCCGAGGAGGGCGGCCGGCGGTTCGTGGACGCGCCGCCGGTGCTGCGCCGCGTCCCGGACGCCGAGGCGGCGGCGGTCGCGGCCTCGCTGGAGGAGTATCTGACGACGCTGTCGGAGGACCGGCTGCCGCTGCTGTCCCGGCACGCGGTGCAGGACGTGGCCTTCCGCGTCGTGGGCACGGGCAGCGTGGGCCTGCGTTCGTACGTCGTCCTGCTGCTGGACCACCGCGGTGAGGCGCTGATCCTCCAGGTGAAGGAGGCCCGCGACTCGGCGCTGCTGCCGCACCTGCGGACGGCCGGGTTCGAGACACCGCCCGTCGATCACGAGGGCCGGCGGGTGGTCCTCGGACAGAAGCGGATGCAGGTGGTCAGCGACATCCTGCTCGGTTGGACGACCGTCCAGGGTCGCCCCTTCCAGGTCCGACAGTTCCGCAACCGCAAGGGCAGCGTGGACCCCGCGGCGCTCTCCGTCGACCAGCTCGACGACTACGCCCGGATGACCGGCGCGCTCCTGGCCCGCGCCCACTCCCACAGCGCCGACCCGCGCCTGATCTCCGGCTACTGCGGCAAGAACGAAGAGCTGGACGAGGCGGTGGCCGCGTTCGCCGTCGCGTACGCGGACCGGACCGAGGCCGATCATTCGGCGCTGGTGGCGGCGGTCCGGGCGGGGCGGGTCGCGGCGGAGGCGGGGGTGTGAGCGGCAGGAAACGGGGGTGTGAGCGGCAGTGATCGCCGACGAGGGGCTTCCGCGTGGTGACGGGTGTTCCGATGGTTCCGAACGGGCGGGTGAGGCCAGGGTTCCGGGAGCCGGTGGTGGCGTGGCCTACGCTGGTCGGGTGACGACCCCGGAAGCTGAGCAGGGTGGTGTCGCCGATGAGGCGCCGGCGACGCCCGAGGACGGCGCGCCCCGGCCCGAGGAGCGGCTGGAGCGGGCCGTGCGGGCGGCCGAGCAGGCGCTGATCGAGTACGAGATCGCGGTCGAGACCTTCCGGGTCGAGATCGAGAACTTCTCCCGGCTGCACCACCAGAGGCTCGGGCCGATGTACGCCCGCCTCGAAGAGCTGGACGCGCAGATAGCCGAGGCGAAGGCGGCCCGTACGGGCGACGCGGAGGACCTGCGCCGTGCGCAGGAGTTGCGGGCACGGGTGCTGCCCATGCCCTCCGTGGAGGAGCTGTTCCACGGCTGGATGGACGGCGACGGCTTGTTCCCCGAGGCCGCCGCGATGCTCACGGACCAGCCCGTCCGGCCCCCGCAGCGGGTGCGCCCCAGCGACGAGGCCCGCCGCCTCTACCGTGAGCTGGCCCGCAAGGCCCACCCCGACCTCGCCCAGGAGGACGGCGAGCGCAAGCGGCGTGAGGAGTTCATCACCCGCGTGAACACCGCCTACGCCCGAGGCGACGAGGTGCTGCTGCGGGAGCTGGCCGAGGAGTGGGCGGCAGGGCCGGTGCCCGAGGAGCGCCGCCCGAGCCCCAGCGAGGAGCTCTACGCCCGGCTGGACTGGCTCGCCCGGCGCAAGGAACTGCTCTCGGTCGTCGCCCGTGACCTGGAGGAAGGGGCCATCGGCTCCATGCTGCGGCTGGCCCCGGACGACCCGGACCGCCTGCTCGACGAGATCGCCGAGCAACTGCTCAGGGAGGTCGCGGGGCGCGAGGCGGAGCTGGCGGCGCTGATCGGCCAGTGATTCGTCAAGGGCGGTCGGTCATCGGGCGGTCGGTGATCTGTCGTGACAGGTCGGGCCAGGCCGTCCTCCGGCCGTCCTCGGGAACGCTTCGGGTAGCGTCGGAACCATGAATTTCGGAGCTGTTCCCACGGTCGGGGTCACCGACCTCAAGGACGACGACTTCCTGCTGGACGTCCGTGAGGACGAGGAGTGGCAGGCCGGCCACGCCGCAGGCGCGCTGCACCTTCCCATGAGCGAGTTCGTGGCCCGGTACGGCGAGCTGACCGAGGCCGCCCCGCAGGACGGCCGTGTCCATGTGATCTGCCGTTCCGGCGGCCGCTCGGCCCAGGTTGCGATGTACCTCAACCAGCAGGGCATCGACGCGGTGAACGTCGCCGGCGGAATGGAGGCCTGGCAGGCCACCGGGCGCCCGGTGGTCACGGACGCGGGGGAGCCGGGAGCAGTGGTCTGACGCTGCGCGCCAAAGGGACGGGGCGCCGTCGTCCGAGCGAGGGCTCGGTCGGGGGCGCCTGACGCAGGGCCTGTCTACGGCTCGGCGGTCCCCCCACGCCTCGCCCCCAGCGGGCGTCAGCCGTTCCCCCCCCCTCGTCCGGCGGCCTCGTCGTCACCCCGGCGCATGCGCCGCCAGCAGATCCCCCAGGGCCTCCTCGTGCGCCGCAGCCGGTCCCAGGGACAGTTCGAGGTGCTTGGCCCAGGCGTGGTACCGGTGCAGCGGGTAGTCGACGTCCGCCCCGAAGCCCCCGTGCAGATGCTGAGCCGTCTGCACCACCCGCCGTACCCCCTCCGCCGCCCAGATCTTGGCGACGGCGACATCCCCGGCGGCCGGCAACGCCCCCGGCGCTCCCGAGCTGATCCGCCACGCCGCCTGCCAGAGCGTGGCCTCCATCGCCCGCAGGTCGATGTAGCGGTCGGCGGCCTGCACGGCGACGGCCTGGAACGTCGCGACCGGGTGCCCGAACTGCTCCCGCTTCCCGGTGTACTCGGCGGTCATCCGCAGCACCCGCTCTCCGAGCCCCAGCGCCAGCGCACAGGTCCCGGTGGCCAGCAGTTCCCGCAGCCGTTCCCAGGCGCCCTCGGCCTCGATGACGTACCGCTCCGGCACCCGCGCCGACTCCAGCCGAAGCTCCCCGAGCCGCTCCCCGGTCGTCGCGAACTGCTCGGTCGGCTCGGCTCCTTCGTGTCCCCGGGGGACGAGGGCGAGGACGGCGCGGTCGGCGTCGGTGTGCGCCGGTACGACGGTGAAGTCGGCGTCGTAGGCCCACGGCACCGCGGTCTGCACCCCGTCCAGGATCCAGCCGCCCCCGTCCCGCCGAGCGGTCACCGCCCGTTCGGCGGGATCGTGACCGCCGGTACGCCCCTGTGCGGCGACGGTCAGCACGACCTCGCCCCGCCCGGCCCGTTCGAGCACCGCGGACTTCAACTCCGGGCCGCCGTAAGCCTGTACGGTCACCAGCGCCGCGCTGCTCTCCAGCAGCGGCACCCGCGCCAGCACCTTCCCCGCCTCGCGCAGCACCAGGCACAGCGCGATGGCGTCGAGGCCCGCCCCGCCGTGTTCGGGGTCGAGCAGCAGGCCCAGCAGATCCGCGTCGGCGAGCCTGCCCCACAGCGCGCGGTCGAAGTCGTCGGCCACGGCGCCCCTGGCCAGCGTGGGGCTCGGCACCGCGTCCGGCGCGACGTCGGCGAACACCCCCCGCGCCGCCTCGGCAGCCGCCTGCTGTTCCTCGGTGAAGGTGAAGTCCACGGTCCTGTCCTCCCGGCGGCTCCAGCGGTCTGACGGAGCGTCAAGATAGAACAGGTTCTAGGAGAAGGGAATGGGCGGCGCGGGCGCCCGAGACGGTTACCGGTCGAAGTCCAGCTCCACCTTCTCCGTCACCGGATGCGACTGACAGGCCAGCACGTATCCCGCCTCCGTCTCTTCCCGCTCCAGCGCGAAGTTGCGGTCCATGCTGACCTCCCCGGAGACCAGGAAGGCCCGGCACGTGCCGCACACGCCGCCCTTGCAGGCGTAGGGGGCGTCGGAACGGTTGCGCAGCACCGCCTCCAGCAGCGACTCACCGGTCTGGACCGGCCAGGTCCCTGCCCGGCCGTCGAGCCGCGCGGTCACCGAGCTGTGCGCGGGCGCGGCCGCGGGGGCGGCGGCCGGGGCGGCGTCCACATGGAAGATCTCCTCGTGGATGCGGCCCCGCGGCACCTCGAGTCCGCGCAGCGCCCGCTCGGCCTCCTGCACCAGCCCGAACGGCCCGCACAGGAACCAGCCCGCCACATCGGCCACGGGCAGCAGCGCCGGCAGCAGCCCCGAGAGCCGCTCGTGGTCGAGCCGTCCGGTCGGCAGTCCCGCCTGCTGCTCCTCCCGGGAGAGCACCGTCACCAGCTGGAACCGCTCGGGGAAGCGGTCCTTCAGGTCGGCGACCTCCTCCAGGAACATCGTCGAGGCCGCCGTACGGTCGCTGCGCACCAGGCAGAAGCGGGCCTCCGGCTCGCGCGCCAGCAGCGTCGTCGCGATCGACAGCACCGGTGTGATGCCACTGCCGCCGACGATCGCGGCGTACAGCCCGGGCGCGGGGTCGAGCGTGAAGCGGCCGGCCGGTGTCATCACCTCCAGTTCGTCTCCGATGTTGATCTCCTTCAGCGCGTACGTGGAGAAGGCCCCGCCCTCCACCAGCCGCACGCCCACCCGCAGGGAGTGCGGTCCCGCGCCGTCCTGAGGTGCCGGGGAGCAGATCGAGTAGGTCCGCCGGATGTCGACGCCGTCGACCGTGCGCCGCAGGGCGATGTGCTGCCCGGGCGCGTGACGGAACTCCTCGCGCAACTCCCTGGGGACCGCGAGCGTGACGGCGACGGCGTCGTCGGTGAGCCGGTCGACCGCGGTCACCGGGAGCGTGTGGAAGCGGGCCATCACAACTCCTTGAAGTGGTCGAACGGTTCACGGCAGGACAGGCAGCGGCGCAGCGCCTTGCATGCCGTGGAGGAGAAGCGGCTCAGCAGCTCGGTGTCGGCACAGCCGCAGTGCGGGCAGCGGACCGGCTCGGCCTCGTCGGCCGCGGCGGTGAGCGTGCGCATCGGGCCCAGCTCCAGCGGCACCGGTCCGGACCGCGCGCGCACGCGCGGCGGCGCGATGCCGAACTCCCGCAGCTTGCGGCGTCCTTCGGGCGTGATGTCGTCCGTCGACCAGGCCGGCGAGAGCACCGTGCGCACGGTGACGTCCCGTATGCCGTGCTCGTGCAGCGCGCGCTCGATGTCGAGGGACATGGCCTCGACGGCGGGGCAGCCGGTGTACGTCGGGGTCAGCTCGACCTCGACCGCGTCCTCGCCGCGCAGGTGTACCGCGCGCAGGACGCCCAGTTCCCGCAGGGTGAGGACGGGCAGCTCGGGGTCGGGAACCGAGCCGGCGATCGCGACGAGCTCCTCCTCCAGGGCGGTGGGGGTCACCATGACGCCCCCGGGTGGCTGCGGTGCAGGTGCTGCATCTCGGCGAGCATCCGCCCGAACGACTCGGTGTGCAGGCCCTGCCGGCCGGCGCCGGCGCTCCACGCGCCCGTCTGCGGTCCCTCCGGGACCGTGAGGGTGGCGCGGCGCAGGACCTCGCCGACGGATTCCTGCCAGGCCGCCCTGAGCCGCTCGCCGTCGACGTCCAGGCCCTCCACGGGCTGGAACATCTCGCCGGTGAACCGCCACAGCGCCTCGCAGGCCCGGCGCAGACGCTCATGGCTCTCGTCCGTGCCGTCGCCGAGCCGCAGGGCCCACTGCTGGGCGTGGTCGCGGTGGTAGGCGACCTCCTTGACGGCTTTCGCGGCGAGCGGGGCGAAGGGGCCGTCGCCGGTAACCAATTCGCCGTACAGCAGGTGCTGGTAGGTCGAGAAGTACAGCTGGCGGGCGATGGTGTGGGCGAAGTCGCCGTTCGGCTGCTCCACCAGTTGAAGGTTGCGGAAGGCGCGCTCCTCGCGCAGGTACGCCAGCTCGTCCTCGTCGCCGGCCAGCGACAGCAGCACGCGGGCCTGGCCGAGCAGGTCCAGCGCGATGTTGGCGAGGGCGACCTCCTCCTCCAGGACGGGGGCGTGGCCGGCCCACTCCCCCAGGCGGTGGGAGAGCACCAGGGCGTCGTCGCCCAGGGCGAGGGCGGCCGTCGTGGGAATCGTGGTCGTCACAGGTGCTGCACCCCCTCGGGGATCTCGTAGAAGGTGGGGTGGCGGTAGGGCTTGTCGGCGGCCGGCTCGAAGAACGGGTCCTTCTCGTCGGGGGAGGACGCCGTGACGGCGGAGGAGGGCACGACCCAGATGGAGACGCCCTCGCCGCGCCGGGTGTACAGGTCGCGCGCGTTTCGCAGGGCGAATTCCGCGTCCGGGGCGTGCAGGCTGCCGGCGTGGGTGTGGGACAGGCCTCGGCGCGAGCGCACGAAGACCTCCCACAGGGGCCAGTCGGTGTTCGTCATGCGCGCGTTGCTCCTGTCTCGCTGTGCTTGACCGCGTAGGCCGCGGCCGCCTCCCGTACCCAGGCGCCCTCTTCATGGGCCTGCCTGCGCTGTGTGATGCGCTGGTCGTTGCACGGGCCGTTGCCCTTGAGGACGTCCCGGAACTCCGTCCAGTCGATCGCCCCGAAGTCGTGGTGCCCCCGCTCCTCGTTCCACCGCAGATCCGGGTCGGGGAGGGTGAGACCGAGGGACTCGGCCTGGGGGACGCAGATGTCGACGAAGCGCTGGCGGAGCTCGTCGTTCGAATGACGCTTGATCTTCCAGGCCATGGACTGCGCCGAGTGCTGCGACTCGTCGTCGGGCGGGCCGAACATCATCAGGGAGGGCCACCACCAGCGGTCCACCGCGTCCTGCGCCATCGCGTGCTGCTCGGGGGTGCCCTTGCTGAGGGCGAGCAGCAGCTCGTACCCCTGGCGCTGGTGGAAGGACTCCTCCTTGCAGATACGGACCATCGCGCGTGCGTACGGGCCATAGGAGCAGCGGCACAGCGGCACCTGGTTGGTGATCGCGGCGCCGTCCACCAGCCAGCCGATCGCGCCGACGTCCGCCCAGGTGAGCGTCGGGTAGTTGAAGATCGAGGAGTACTTCTGGCGGCCGCTGTGCAGCTTGTCGAGCAGTTCGTCGCGGCTGGTGCCGAGGGTCTCCGCCGCGCTGTACAGATACAGCCCGTGGCCGGCCTCGTCCTGGACCTTGGCCATGAGGATGGCCTTGCGGCGCAGCGAGGGCGCGCGGGTGATCCAGTTGGCCTCCGGCTGCATGCCGATGATCTCTGAGTGCGCGTGCTGGGCGATCTGCCGGACCAGCGTCGCCCGGTAGGCGTCGGGCATCCAGTCGCGCGGCTCGATGCGCTCGTCGGCGGCCACCGCGGCGTCGAAGGCGTGCTCGTACCCGGCGGTGACTGCGGTGCCGTCCCCGTCGCCGTACGGCGCTGTGTGGTCCGTCTTCTGCGCGGCTGCTGTCGCCATGTGGCCCCCTCGACCTTTGGGTCCGTCGGAGCATGTTCCCGACCGATCGTTCGGTTCGTGCGATTCCATGGTCGGACGGGCGCCGTAAGGTGTCAACCGCTGTGGAAAACCCGTCGGCGCGGCTGTGGACGAGCTGATCGAAGGGGCTGTGCCCGGTGGGTCGGCCTGAGTAGCGTTCGCGTGCGAGGGAGCTGCCGGCGGCGGAGAAGGACCGGGCAAGGAACGGAATCGGGGCGGAATGGACGCGCAGGGCGCGAAGGACACGTACGACAGGGGTGCCGGCGTTCCGCACGCGCGGGGCGGGCCGGGCGCACCCCTCGACGTGCGCGCGCCCCTGCCGGAACCCCGCACCGGAGTCGCCGCCCTCTCCCCGCGCCACCAGGTCGGCGTCGCGCTGGCCCTGGCCGTCGTCGCGATCGCCGTCTGTGTGCACATCGGGATGGTCTTTCTGCACGTCGCCCCGTCGAACACGGTGACCAAGCAGCACAGCGAGACGATCGACGACTGGATCTACCCGGAGTTCGAACAGAACTGGAAGCTCTTCGCACCGAACCCGCTTCAGCAGAACATAGCCGTGCAGGTGCGGGCCCAGGTCCGAACGGGTGACGGCAGCAGTCGCGTCACCGGCTGGTACGACCTGTCCGCGCAGGACGGCGAGGCCATAGACGGCAATCCGCTGCCGAGCCACACCCAGCAGAACGAGCTGCGCCGCGCCTGGGACTTCTTCACCGCCACGCACGACGGCAGCAACCGCCCGTCGGGCCTGCGCGGCGCGCTGAGCGAGACCTACCTGCGCCGGATCGTGGTGCTGCGCCTGGACCGCGTGGACGCGGCCGGGCCGGGCGGTGCCGTCGAGCGGGTCCAGATCCGCTCGCGGACCACCAGCGTCCGCCCGCCCGACTGGAGCGAGGAGCAGATCTCGCTCAAGCCGGCGTACCGGGAGCTGCCCTGGTGGTCGGTGCCGGACGACGAGGCCGCGGGAGGCGACCGGTGAGCCGCTTCGCCCTGGCTGTGTCCCGTGGCATCGCCCGGGTGACCGAGTCCCCCCTCGGCCCTTACCAGACCGCCGTGATCCGGATCGGCTTCGCCGCGACCTGGCTGCTGTTCCTGCTGCGGGAGATCCCGCACCGGCAGGAGCTGTACGGCCCCGACGGCCCGTGGGGCTGGGATCTCGCCGAGCAGCTGGTCGGCGCGAACGGTGCCTTCACCGCCCTGCTGTGGTCCGACGGCCGGCTCTGGTTCGAGACGGTCTACGCGCTCGGCGTGCTCTCCAGCCTGCTGCTGATAGCGGGCTGGCGTACCCGCACCATGTCCGTGCTCTTCATGGTCGGCGTGCTCTCGCTGCAGAACCGCAGCGTCTTCATGGGCGACGGCGGCGACAACGTCCTGCACCTGATGTGCATCTACCTGGTGTTCACGCGCTGCGGCCAGGTCTGGTCGCTGGACGCCCGCCGGGCCCGGCGCACCCGCGAGGCACACGCGCGCGGGGAGCGGGTCACCGACCGGACGGGCCCGCTGCTGTGGAGCGTGCTCGGGCTGGTGCTGGTCGGCGTGACCGCACTGGGCCGACTGGACGGCGACTGGATGGTCCCGGCGCTGCTGTGGGGCGTGTGGGTGGCGCAGGCCCTGTGGTGGCTCGTCGGCCGCCTCACCCGCACCGGCGAGCCGCGGATCATGCTCGACGTGATCGCCAACATCCTGCACAACGGCGCGCTGTTCGTGATCATGGCCGAGGCGTGTCTGATCTACGCCACGGCCGGCTGGTACAAGATCCAGGGCTCCCGCTGGCAGGACGGCACCGCCGCCTACTACCCGCTGCACCTGGAGTACTTCTCCCCCTGGCCCGCCCTCGCCGAGCTGATGTCCACCAGCGGCACCGTCGTCATGCTCGTGACGTACGGGACCGTGATCGTGCAGGTCGCCTTCCCCTTCGCGCTGCTCCACCGCCGGGTCAAGAACGTCCTGCTGGCCGTCATGATCGTCGAGCACGCCGCGATCGCCGTGGTGCTCGGGCTGCCGTTCTTCTCGCTGGCGATGATCGCGGCGGACGCGGTCTTCCTGCCGACGTCGTTCCTGCGCCGACTTGGCCACTGGAGCGCACGCGCGCGTGGGCGCCTGTTGCGGCACCCCCTCCCCAAGGTGCCCGCGCAGCGGACGCCGGACGCCGCCGAGCGCCACGGGGAAGCCGAGCAGAGCCACGTAGGCTTCAGGGCATGAACGACCCCGCGGACAGGGGCCCCAGCGGCTCCGCGGCGCAGCCGGTGAGCACCTGGCACCGTCTCGCCGGGACCTCCGTGCTGCTCGACGGCTTCCACGCGCTCAAGCACGCCCTGCGCTTCGGCGCCGAGGTGCCCCTCGCGGTCGCCGTCGACCGCGAGGCGACGCTCGCCCTCGCCGACGAGCTCGCTCCCGACGTACGGCAGCCACTGGCGGCGCTGCTCACCGAGGTCCCGGAGCCGGTGTACGCCTCCCTGGTGGCCCGCCCGCATCCCACCGCCGTGGCCGCCCTGGCCGTACGCCCGTCCCGCGAGGGCAATCTGCGGGCGCTGGCCCGCACGCCCCGCAGCACCCCCGTCGTGGTCCTCGACCAGCCGCGCAACCTCGGCAACGCCGGGGCCGTGATCCGGCTCGCGGCCGGCTTCGGGGCGACCGGCGTGGTCACGACGGGCACGCTCGACCCCTGGCACCCCACGGTCGTCCGCGGCGGCGCCGGGCTGCACTTCGCGACCGCCGTGGAGCGGCTGGACGTCGGGGAACTGCCGCCCGGGCCGCTGTTCGCCCTGGACCCGGAGGGCGAGGACATCCGCGGTCTGAAGCTGCCGGACGACGCCCTGCTCGCCTTCGGGTCGGAGCGCAGCGGCCTGTCGGCGGACGTACGCGCGCGTGCCGACCATCTGGTGGCCCTGCCGATGCGCCCCCAGGTCTCCAGCTACAACCTCGCGACCAGCGTGGCCATGACGCTGTACCACTGGAGTGCCACCGGGGGCGCTGCGGCCTGAGAGGTCACGCCTCCCGGCGCACCTCCACCACCCGGAACCGGTTCGCCACGAACGCCCCGTCGGTCAGGGCCGAGTTGGCCGCCGGGTTGCCGCCCGAGCCGTGGAAGTCGGAGAAGGCGGCGGTCTGGTTGACGTACACCCCGCCCGTGAGGTTCAGCGAGAGCTGCGCGGCCTCCTCCAGGCAGGCCTCCTCGATCGCCCGCTCGACGTCCTCGTCGGTCGTGTAGGCGCCGACCGTCATGGCGCCCTTCTCCCGGACCGTCCGGCGCAGCAACTCGACCGCGTCGGCCGCGGAGTCGACGGCGACGGCGAAGGCGACCGGGCCGAAGCACTCGCTCATGTAGGCGGCCTCGTCGTCCGGCTTGGCGCCGTCCAGCTTCACGACGACGGGCGAACGGACCACCGCGCCCGGGAACTCGGGGTTGCTGATCTCCCGGGAGGCGAGGGCGACTTCGCCGAGGCCGGCCGCGGCCTCCAGGCGGGCCCTCACGTCCGGGTTGACGATGGCGCCGAGCAGCGCGTTCGCGCGCGCGTCGTCGCCGAGCAGGCCGTCGACCGCCTTGGCGAGGTCGGCGGTCACCTCGTCGAAGGACTTGGGCCCCTGGTCGGTGCGGATGCCGTCGCGGGGGATCAGCAGGTTCTGCGGGGTCGTGCACATCTGGCCGCTGTAGAGCGACAGCGAGAAGGCCAGGTTGGACAGCATTCCCTTGTAGTCGCCGGTGGACTCCACGATCACCGTGTTGACGCCGGCCTTCTCCGTGTAGACCTGCGCCTGACGGGCGTTGGCCTCCAGCCAGTCGCCGAACGCCGTCGAGCCGGTGTAGTCGATGATCCGGATCTCGGGGCGGACGGCGAGCGTCTTGGCGATGCCCTCGCCGGGGGACTCCGCGGCCAGCGCGACCAGGTTCGGGTCGAAGCCGGCCTCGTCGAGCACCTGGCGCGCGACCTGCACGGTGAGCGCGAGCGGCAGCACCGCGCGCGGGTGGGGCTTGACCAGGACCGCGTTGCCGGTGGCCAGCGAGGCGAACAGGCCCGGGTAGCCGTTCCACGTCGGGAAGGTGTTGCAGCCGATCATCAGGGCGATCCCGCGCGGGACCGCCGTGAAGCGCTTCGTCAGCGCGAGCGGGTCACGCTTGCCCTGCGGCTTGGTCCACTCCGCGGCGTCGGGGGTGCGGACCTGCTCCACGTACGCGTACGCCACCGCCTCCAGGCCGCGGTCCTGCGCGTGCGGGCCGCCCGCCTGGAACGCCATCATGAAGGCCTGGCCGGAGGTGTGCATGACCGCGTGCGCGAACTCGTGCGTCCGGTCGCTGATCCGCTTGAGGATCTCCAGGCAGACCATGGCCCGGGCTTCGGGCCCCGCGTCGCGCCACGCGCGCTGCCCGGCCCGCATGGCGGGCAGCAGCACGTCGACGTCCGCGTGCGGGTAGCTGACGCCCAACTCGATGCCGTACGGGGAGGTTTCGCCGTCCACCCAGCCGTCCGTGCCCGGCTGTCCGAGGTCGAGACGGGTGCCGAGCAGGGCGTCGAAGGCGGCCTTGCCCGCCGCCGCGTCCAGGCTGCCGTTCTCCCCGTAGGCCTTCGGGTGCTCGGGGTGCGGGGACCAGTACGCGCGCGTGCGGATCGCTTCCAGCGCCTGGTCGAGGGTGGGCCGGTGCTGGGCGATCAGCTCGTGGGCGGTGAGTTCGGCGGCCATGCGGGACCAACTCCTCGTCTTGTGAGCTCTTCGTCGAGCTCATGACCTGGGCAGAAACATGGGCAGGATCGGGCGGTCAGAGTTAGAGTAACCGAACGATCGGTCGGTTCAAGGGGGTCCGCCGCATCTGTGGAAAACCCCGTGCGGGAGGATCGCGTTCATGACAGCACTCGACCTCAGCAGCCCGGTGGCCGTCGTCGGCAGCGGCACCATGGGCCAGGGCATCGCCCAGGTGGCGCTGGTCGCGGGCCACCCCGTACGGCTGTACGACGCCGTCCCCGGGCGCGCTCGCGAAGCCGCCGCCGCGATCGGTGCCCGGCTCGACCGGCTCGTCGAGAAGGAACGGCTGAGCGGCGCCGACCGGGACGCCGCACGCGCCCGTCTGCTGCCCGCCGAGAGCCTCGCCGAGCTCGCCGACGCCACCCTCGTCGTGGAGGCCGTCCTGGAGCGGCTGGACGTCAAACAGCATCTGCTGCGCGAGCTGGAGGACGTGGTCGCCGAGGACTGTCTGCTCGCCACGAACACGTCGTCCCTGTCGGTGACCGCCATCGGCGGCGGCCTGCGCACCCCCGGCCGCTTCGTCGGCCTGCACTTCTTCAACCCGGCGCCACTGCTGCCGCTGGTCGAGGTGGTCTCCGGCTTCGCCACAGACGTCACCTCGGCCACGCGCGCGTACGAGACGGCCCGCGCCTGGGGCAAGACGCCGGTGGCCTGCGCCGACACCCCCGGTTTCATCGTCAACCGCATCGCGCGGCCCTTCTACGCCGAGAGCTTCGCCGTCTACGAGGCCCACGGCGCCGACCCCGCCACCATCGACGCCGTGCTGCGCGAGTGCGGCGGCTTCCGGATGGGCGCCTTCGAGCTGACCGACCTCATCGGGCAGGACGTCAACGAGTCCGTCACGCAGTCCGTGTGGCAGTCCTTCTTCCACGACGTGCGCTTCACGCCGTCGCTCGCCCAGCGCCGCCTGGTGGAGTCCGGCCGGCTCGGCCGCAAGTCCGGACAAGGCTGGTACGACTACCGGGAGGGCGCCGAGCGCGCCGCGCCGCACACCGCCGAAAGCGCCCAGCCGCCCGCCTATGTCGTCGCGGAGGGCGACCTGGGTCCCGCGTCCGAGCTGCTCACGCTGATCCGTGAGGCGGGCATCCCGATCCGCGCGGAGGAGGAGGACCACGGCACCCGGTTCGTGCTGCCCAGCGGCGGCCAGCTGGTCCTCGCCGACGGCCAGACCTCGGTGGAGTTCCGGGACGTCGTCTACTTCGACCTCGCTCTGGACTACCGCCGGGCCACCCGCGTGGCCCTGTCCGCCTCCCAGGACACCTCCCCGCAGACGCTCGCCGAGGCCACCGGCCTGTTCCAGGCACTGGGCAAGAAGGTCAGCGTCATCGGGGACGTCCCCGGCATGATCGTCGCCCGCACGGTCGCGCGGATCGTCGACCTCGCGTACGACGCGGTCGCCAAGGGCGTCGCCACCGAGGAGGACATCGACACCGCGATGCGCCTGGGCGTCAACTACCCGCTCGGCCCCTTCGAATGGAGCCGCCGGCTCGACCGCGGCTGGGCGTACGACCTCCTCAACGAGGTGCACCTGCGCGACCCCTCCGGGCGCTACGCGCCCTCCCTCGCGCTCTACCGCCACTCGTACGCCTCCGGCAAGCGGGAGGACAGCACGTCATGACCACCGCCAAGCGTGACACCTACACCCCGGAGACCCTCCTGTCGGTCGCCGTCCGGGTCTTCAACGAGCGCGGCTACGACGGCACCTCCATGGAGCACCTCTCCAAGGCTGCCGGCATCTCCAAGTCCTCGATCTACCACCACGTCACGGGAAAGGAGGAGCTGCTGCGCAGGGCCGTGAGCCGGGCGCTGGACGGGCTCTTCGGGATCCTCGGCGAGGAGCACGCGCGCGGGGGCCCCGCATCCGCGCGGCTGGAGTACGTCGTCCGGCGCATGGTCGAGGTGCTCATCGCCGAGCTGCCGTACGTGACGCTGCTGCTGCGGGTGCGCGGCAACACGGGGACCGAGCGGTGGGCGCTGGAGCGGCGCCGCGACTTCGACCACCGGGTCGCCGAGCTGCTGAAGGCGGCCGCCGCGGAAGGCGACGTGCGCGGCGACGTGGAGGTGCGGCTGGCCACGCGACTGGTCTTCGGCATGATCAACTCGATCGTCGAGTGGTACCGGCCCGACGGGCGCGGCATGGGGGAGCGCGAAGTGGCCGACGCGGTCACGCAGTTGGTGTTCGAGGGACTGCGCCGGGCGCGCTGAGCGCTGCCTTGCGCGTGGGCGCGGGGAGCCGCCCACCGGACGTGGTGGAGGGCGACCCTGGTGACCGGCAGGGCGATGGCGTCCGGCTGACGAACACCGCACCTCGGCCCGCCGCACCCGGGAGGCTCAGCCCTGCGGTTCCAGGTCCTCCTCCTCGAACACCAGCAGCGTGCGCGTGCTGAGCACCTCGGGGATCGCTTGGAGCCGGGTCAGCACGACCTCGCGCAGCGCCCGGTTGTCGGGCGTGTGGACCAGCAGCAGCACATCGAAATCGCCCCCGACGAGGGCGATGTGCGAGGCGCCGGGCAGCTGTCTGAGCTTCTCGCGCACCGTGCGCCAGGAGTTCTGGACGATCTTCAGGGTGATGTACGCCGAGGTGCCGTGCCCCGCGCGCTCGTGGTTGACGCGGGCTCCGAAGCCGCGGATGACGCCGTCCTCGACGAGCCGGTTGATCCGCGCGTAGGCGTTGGCCCGCGAGACATGCACCCGCTCGGCCACGGAGCGTATCGACGCGCGGCCGTCCGCCTGGAGCATCCGCAGGATGTCCTCGTCGATCGCGTCGAGGGGACGCGCGGGCGGCAGGGCGGTACCGGCCTCCGGCCCTTCGGCCATTTGTTCAGATGCCATGTCCCCCCGCCTCTCTACCATGGACGTAATGCGTCCATCTCAGGTTGTGGAGAACCGTTTGTCCACAGCCGTGGGGGGCCTGTAGCCAAAATGTGCCGTCGACCGAACAATCGGTAGGTGAGGCGCATCACAGACGCGCGCCTCCCCGAAGCCGCTCCCACGAGGAGGTGCCGTCATGACGGTCATGGAGCAGCGTGGCGCGTATCGGCCGTCGCCACCGCCCGCCTGGCAGCCCCGCACCGACCCCACGCCGCTGCTGCCCGACGCGGCTCCGTACCGCGTGCTCGGCACCGAGGCCGCCGACAAGGCCGACCCCGAGCTGCTGCGCCGGCTGTACGCACAGCTGGTGCGCGGCCGCCGGTACAACGCGCAGGCGACGGCCCTCACCAAGCAGGGCCGCCTCGCCGTCTACCCGTCCAGCACCGGCCAGGAGGCCTGCGAGGTCGCCGCCGCGCTGGTCCTGGAAGACCGTGACTGGCTCTTCCCCAGCTATCGCGACACCCTCGCCGCAGTCGTCCGCGGCGTGGACCCCGTCGACGCGCTCACCCTGCTGCGTGGCGACTGGCACACCGGCTACGACCCGCGCGTCCACCGAGTGGCCCCCCTGTGCACCCCGCTCGCCACCCAGCTGCCGCACGCCGTCGGCCTCGCGCACGCCGCCCGCCTCAAGGGCGACGACGTGGTCGCGCTGGCGATCGTCGGCGACGGCGGCACCAGCGAGGGCGACTTCCACGAGGCGCTGAACTTCGCCGCCGTGTGGCAGGCGCCGGTCGTCTTCCTGGTCCAGAACAACGGCTTCGCGATCTCCGTCCCGCTCGCCAAGCAGACCGCCGCGCCCTCCCTGGCCCACAAGGCCGTCGGCTACGGGATGCCGGGCCGGCTGGTCGACGGCAACGACGCCGCCGCCGTGCACGAGGTGCTCGCCGACGCCGTGCGCCACGCGCGCGCGGGTGGCGGTCCCACGCTCGTCGAGGCCGTGACGTACCGCCTGGAGGCGCACACGAACGCGGACGACGACAAGCGCTACCGCGCGGACTCCGAGCTCGACGCCTGGCGCGACCATGACCCGATCACGCTTCTGGAGCGGGAGCTGACCGGGCGCGGCTGGCTCGACGAGGCCGGTGTACGGGCCGCGCGCGAGGACGCCGAGACGCTCGCCGCCGACCTGCGCGCCCGCCTGAACCAGGACCCGCAGCTCGACCCCATGGAGCTGTTCGACCACGTCTACGCCGAGCCGACCCCGCAGCTGCGTGAGCAGCAGGCCCTGCTGCGGGCCGAGCTGGAGGCCGGGCAGGAGGAGGAGCTGTCATGACCACGGTTGCCGTGAAGCCCGCGACCATGGCCCAGGCCCTCACCCGCGCGTTGCGCGATTCCATGGCCGCCGACCCGTCCGTGCACGTCATGGGCGAGGACGTCGGCACCCTCGGGGGCGTCTTCCGCGTCACGGACGGGCTCGCCAAGGAGTTCGGCGAGGACCGGTGCACGGACACCCCGCTCGCCGAGGCGGGCATCCTCGGCACGGCCGTCGGCATGGCGATGTACGGGCTCAGGCCGGTCGTCGAGATGCAGTTCGACGCGTTCGCCTACCCGTCGTTCGAGCAGCTCGTCAGCCATGTGGCGCGCATGCGCAACCGCACGCGCGGGGCGATGCCCCTGCCGATCACCATCCGCGTCCCCTACGGCGGCGGCATCGGCGGCGTCGAGCACCACAGCGACTCCTCCGAGGCGTACTACGTGGCGACTCCGGGGCTCCACGTGGTGACGCCCGCGACCGTCGCCGACGCCTACGGCCTGCTGCGCGCCGCCATCGCCTCCGACGACCCGGTCGTCTTCCTGGAGCCCAAGCGTCTGTACTGGTCGAAGGACGCCTGGAACCCGGAGGAGCCGCAGACCGTTGAACCCATCGGCCGCGCGGTGGTGCGGCGCTCCGGCCGGAGCGCCACGCTCATCACGTACGGCCCGTCGGTACCTGTCTGCCTCGAAGCCGCCGAGGCGGCCCGGGCCGAGGGATGGGATCTCGAAGTGGTCGACCTGCGCTCCCTGGTGCCGTTCGACGACGAGACGGTCTCGGCCTCGGTACGACGGACCGGGCGAGCGGTCGTCGTCCATGAGTCGGGCGGATTCGGCGGGCCGGGCGGCGAGATCGCTGCCCGGGTCACGGAGCGCTGCTTCCACCACCTGGAGGCGCCGGTGCTGCGCGTGGCCGGGTTCGACATCCCCTACCCGCCGCCGATGCTGGAGAGGCACCATCTCCCCGGCGTCGACCGCATTTTGGACGCCGTGGCGCGTCTGCAATGGGAGGCCGAGAGCTGATGGCACAGGTGCTGGAGTTCAAGCTCCCCGACCTCGGAGAAGGGCTCACCGAGGCGGAGATCGTGCGCTGGCTGGTGCAGGTCGGCGACGTCGTCGCCGTCGACCAGCCGGTCGTCGAGGTGGAGACGGCCAAGGCGATGGTCGAGGTCCCCTGCCCCTACGGCGGCGTGGTCACGGCCCGCTTCGGCGAGGAGGGCGCGGAGCTCCCGGTGGGGGCGCCGCTGCTGACCGTGGCGGTGGGCGCGGATGCCGCCGGCACGGGGGGCGAGGGCGCGGACGCCGGTTCCGGGGCGGCTCAGGGTGTGGGTCCTGGTGCGGGGCCGGGTCCCGGCTCGGCTTCGGGGCGTGGCTCCGCTTCGGGTGCCAGCTCGGGGTCCACGTCGGGGTCCGGTTCGCTCGATGGTTCCAGTACCGCTTCGGCCAACGGCTCGGGCGCGCGGTCCGGTGGTGGGTCCGGCAACGTCCTCGTCGGCTACGGCACAGGTGCGCCTCCGGCGCGGCGTCGGAGGGTGCGGCCGCAGGCTCCCATATCTCCCCAGCGGGTCACGGCAGCCGAAGACGCCCAGTCGGGCCCCGCTCCGGGAGCTCCGGCAGCCCATGTCGACGACCACGTCAACGGCGACAGCAGCCGTGGCGAAGGGCCCGTGCCGGTGATCTCGCCCCTCGTGCGGCGGCTCGCCCGCGAGAACGGGCTGGATCTGCGGGAGCTGACGGGCTCCGGCCCCGAGGGGCTGATCCTGCGCGCGGACGTGGAGTACGCGCTGCGGGCCGCCGCCGCACAGGGCCGTTCCGCCCAGCCGCAGACCGCGCCGCACGCACGCGTGACTCCCGCACCGACCGCACCGGACGCGGTCCGCGCGCCGGCGGACACCGTCCCGACGGCCGGCACGATCACCTCGGGCCTCGCCTCGGGCACCCGCGTCCCCCTCAAGGGCGTCCGGGGCGCCGTCGCCGACAAGCTCTCCCGCAGCCGGCGGGAGATCCCGGACGCGACCTGCTGGGTGGACGCCGACGCGACGGAGCTGATGCGGGCGCGCACCGCGATGAACGCGTCCGGCGGTCCCAAGATCTCCCTGCTCGCCCTGCTGGCCCGGATCTGTACCGCCGCCCTCGCCCGCTTCCCCGAGCTGAACGCCACCGTGGACATGGCGGCCAGGGAGATCGTCCGGCTGGACCAGGTGCATCTGGGCTTCGCGGCACAGACCGAGCGGGGACTGGTCGTCCCGGTCGTCCGGGACGCGCACACCCGGGACGCCGAGAGCCTGACCGCGGAGTTCGCCCGGCTGACCGAGGCGGGCCGGGCCGGGAGGCTGACCCCCGCGGACCTGACCGGCGGCACCTTCACGCTGAACAACTACGGCGTGTTCGGCGTCGACGGCTCCACGCCGATCATCAACCACCCCGAGGCGGCCATGCTCGGCGTCGGCCGGATCATGCCCAAGCCCTGGGTGCACGAGGGCGAGTTGGCGGTGCGGCAGGTCGTCCAGCTCTCGCTCACCTTCGACCACCGGGTGTGCGACGGCGGCACGGCGGGCGGTTTCCTGCGCTATGTCGCCGACTGCGTGGAACAGCCGGCGGTACTGCTGCGCACGTTGTGATCGGACTGTCCGCCCGCGTTCCCTGAGACGGCGGGCGGACCGCATACTCAGGGGGTGAGCGAGAAGCAGCGCACCGCATCCGGCGACCTCGGTTACGACGCCGTGGTGCTCGCCGGCGGAGCCGCGCGGCGGCTCGGCGGGGCCGACAAGCCCGGCGTACGCGTGGGCGGCCGGTCGCTGCTCGACCGGGTGCTCGCCGCCTGCGCCGACGCCCGGACCACCGTCGTCGTCGCCGACCCCAGGCCCACGGCACGGCCCGTGGCCTGGGCGCGTGAGGACCCGCCGGGCGGCGGACCGCTCGCCGCCCTCGCGGCCGGCCTGCCACCGGCCGGCACCGGCCGAGTGGTGGTCCTCTCCGCGGACCTGCCCTTCCTCGGCGCGCCCACGGTCAAGGGCCTGCTCGCCGAGCTGGACGCGGGGCCGTGCGACGGCGTGCTGCTCACCGACCCCGGCGGCCGCGACCAGCCACTCGTGGCCGCCTACCGCGCGGAGCGCCTGCGCGGGACACTCGCGGACCTCGGAGCCCGGCACGGCGGCCTCACCGGCCTGCCCCTGCGGCTCCTCACCGCCGAACTCCGCCTCACCCGCGTCCTCGACCCCGTCGCGTCCTTCGACTGCGACACCTGGGACGACATCGCCACTGCCAGGTCACGCATCAGGGAGCATGGGCTCGTGTTGGACGAATGGATCTCCGCAGTCAAGGACGAACTGGGCATCGACATCGACGTCGACACCGGTGTCCTGCTCGATCTCGCCCGGGACGCCGCCCACGGTGTGGCACGTCCCGCGGCACCGCTGACCACCTTCCTCGTCGGTTACGCCGCGGCCCGCGCCGGCGGCGGCCCCGAAGCCGTCGCCGAGGCATCCCGCAAGGCCGCTGCCCTGGCCCTGCGCTGGGCGGAGGAGGACGGCGCCACCGCGGACGGCGCGACCTCCACCGAACGCCGCCCGGACGCCGGATGACCGCCCCCGGAGTCCATGACGGCGAGGACGTCGAGGGCAGGGGCATCGAGGACCGGGACGTCGAGGAGGCACTGGCACTCGTGAAGGAGGACCGGGACAAGGCTCGTCACCGGGGAAGCGCCCCCGGCCGGACCGACGCCCCTCACCGGGATGGTGCCGACGGCCGGGGCAACGCCCCCGACCGGGGCAGGGCCTCAGCGAGGGACGACGCCGAGGTCTCCACCACCACCGCCGGTCCGGGCGCCCGCACCCCCCGATCCCGGGACCTCAACCCCGAGCAAGACACCTCCCAGCAGGACGCCCTCCAGCAGGGCAACCCCCACCACCAAACGCGCCCCCAGCCCCGCACCCCCCAGGACCGTCACCACAAGGCCACCCCCTGGCCCGAGGCTCGCGAGATCGCTGCCCGGGCGGCCAGGAGCCGCGTCCGCGGTGCCCCCGTCGCGCTCCCCCTCGACGCCGCCCTCGGCCTCAGCCTGGCCACTCCCCTCACCGCCCTCACCGACCTCCCCTCCTTCGACACCTCGGCGATGGATGGCTGGGCGGTCGCCGGGCCCGGCCCCTGGATGGTTCGGCAAGAGGGCGTCCTCGCGGGCCATGCGGCCCCCGCGCGCCTCGGCGACGGCGAGGCCGTTCGCATCGCCACCGGCGCCCGGGTCCCTCCGGACACCACAGCCGTGCTGCGCAGTGAGCACGGGCGTACGGACGACCGGGGCAGGCTGCACGCCACCGGCGACCTGGGCCACGGTCAGGACATCCGTCCGCGTGCTCAGGAGTGCCGCAGCGGCGACCGGTTGCTGCCGCCCGGCACGCTCGTGACCCCCGCAGTGCTGGGCCTCGCCGCGGCGGCCGGGTACGACACCCTCAGCGCCGTCCCCCGCCCGCGCGCCGACGTCTTTGTCCTCGGCGACGAACTGCTCATCGAGGGCCTCCCGCACGGCGGCCTGATCCGCGACGCCCTCGGCCCCATGCTGCCGCCCTGGCTGAGGGCGATCGGCGCCGACGTCACGTCCGTGCGGAGGATCGGAGACGACGCCGACGCCCTGTACGAGGCGATCAGGGGCAGCGACGCCGACCTCGTCGTCACCACCGGCGGCACTGCCGCCGGCCCTGTCGACCACGTCCAGCCCACCCTGCGCCGTATCGGCGCGGAACTCCTGGTCAACGGCGTCAAGGTGCGCCCTGGTCACCCCATGCTGCTGGCCCGCACCAAGGAGAACCAGCACCTCGTCGGCCTGCCCGGCAACCCCCTGGCAGCCGTCTCCGGGCTGCTCACCCTCGCCGAACCCCTGCTGCGCACGCTCGCGGCCCGCCCGGCGCGGGAGCCGTACGCGCTGCCGCTGCGGGACGCGGTGCAGGGGCACCCGTACGACACGCGGCTGGTCCCCGTCGTCCTGCGCACCGACAGCGCGGTGCCGCTGCACTACAACGGCCCCGCCATGCTGCGTGGTGTCGCCGCCGCCGACGCCCTCGCGGTCGTACCGCCGGGCGGGGCACGGCCCGGTCAGGCGGCGGAACTCCTCGCACTGCCGTGGGCCACGGCGGGCGCCGGGGTGCGTTTCACGTGAAACATCGATGACGCACCGTGATCGTAGTCCTCAGTGCCCTTCGCCACCTCAACGGTCCATCCGTCAGGCGACGGCCACCGGTCGGCTGACCGTGATGACCCGGTCCCCCGCCCGCAGCTCCGTACGCCACCCGTCGGTGTAGCCCAGCATCTTCCTGTCCCGCACGACCGCCACCACCAGATCGGCGCACTCGCGAGGTGTCCGGCCCACCTCGGCCGGGGTCACCGGTCGTTCGATCAGGTCCATGCCGCTGCCAAGCGTCATGAGGTCCTCCAGCGTCCGGGCCACTGCGGGGCTCGCGGTGAACGTGCCGAGCAGCCGGCCGGCCGAGCTGGAGCTGGTCACGACGGTGTCGGCACCGCTCTGCTTGAGCAGGGGGACGTTCTCGTCCTCCCGGACCGCCGCGACGATCGTGGCGTGCCGGTTCAGCTGGCGGGCGGTGAGGGTGATCAGGGTGGCCGTCTCGTCGCGCTGCGGGGCGATGATCACGCGGGTGGCGCGGTGGATCTCCGCCTTGAGCAGGGTCTCCGAGCGGGTGGCGTCACCGGTCACCGCGACCAGCCCGTCGTCTCCGGCGGCGTCGGCCGTCTTGCGCTGGGCGTCCACGACGACGATCCGCTCCTTGCCGATGCCCTGCCCGACCAGGGTCTCCACGGCGTGCCTGCCCTTGGTGCCGTACCCGATGACCACGACGTGGTCCCGGGTGCGGGCGCGCCAGCGGTGGATGCGGACCTGCTGGCGGGTGCGCTCGGTGAGTACCTCCAGGGTCGTGCCGACCAGGATGATCAGGAACAGCACGCGCAACGGTGTGATGACGAAGATGTTGGTGAGCCGGGCGGTCTCGCTGACCGGGGTGATGTCGCCGTATCCGGTGGTGGAGAGGGTGACGGTGGCGTAGTACGCGGCGTCGAGCAGGTCGACGGGGCCGTCGGAGTTGTCGGTGTACCCCTCGCGGTCGACCCAGACGATCAGGACCGTGAGGGCCAGCACCAGTATGGCCACGAACAGGCGCTTGAGGACCTGCTGGAGCGGGGGCACGACGTTCTGCACCGGCATGGTGATGGAGCGGCCCGCCTCGGCGTCGGCGCGGGCCTCCTTGCGCGAGCGGCTCCAGAGGGACCGCAGCAGCGCGGACCTCGCCCCCTGCGCGGTCGGCTGCTCGTCGTCCTTCATCGCTGGCCCCCTGCGTGGTCGTCCTACAGTCGGGTCCATCGTTCCGCACAGCACCTGGTGCGGACGCCGTGCCCCCCGTCCCGACACGCCGACCGGGGTGGGCGTGAGTCCGGCCGCTCGGTAGCGTCGGACCCGACGTCCGGGAGCCGTACTCGCTCGGCTGCCCGCATATCCCCGCTGGAGGTCCTCCTTGCGCGACCACACCGTCGTCGTCGGCTTCGGTACGAAGGGGCGGGCGGCGATCCAGGCCGTCTGTGCCACCGGGCTGAAGAAGGACCGGGTCGTGGTGATCGACCCCGGCGCCAAGGCGATCGACGCCGCGACGGCCCAGGGCTACGCCGCCGTGCTCGGGGACGCGACCCGCAGTGACGTGCTGAAGCGGGCCGAGGTGCAGCGGGCGCAGCAGATCATCATCGCGACCCAGCGCGACGACACGGCCGTGCTGGTGGCGCTGACGGCCCGGCAGCTCAACCAGGACGCGACGATCGTGGTCGCGGTGCGCGAGGAGGAGAACGCGCCGCTGCTGCGGCAGTCCGGCGCCGACGAGGTCATCACCAGCGCCGGTGCGGCGGGCCGGCTGCTCGGCCTGTCCGTGCTCAGCCCCACCGCCGGGCTGGTCATGGAGGACCTGATCCGCCAGGGCAGCGGGCTGGACGTCGTGGACCGGCCGGTGACCCGGGCGGAGGTGGGCCGGAGCCCGCGCGAGACCGAGGACCTGGTGATCAGCGTCGTACGTGGCCACCGGGTGCTGCACTACGACGATCCGGCCGTACGGACGCTGGAACTGACCGACCGGGTGATCACCATCGCGCCCCGGGCCGCCTCCGAAACACCGCGCGGCGCCACCCCGGGGGCGGCGCTGCGCAGCGCCGCCCCCGAAATGCCCCGCACCGCCGCGTCCGACAGGCGCCGGCCCTCCTCCACATCTGACAGTCCCCGGCCCTCCTCCACACCTGACAGGCCGCGCGCCACCGCACCGGAGAGGCCCCGGACCACCGGACCGCAAACACCGCGTGCCGCCGCACCGGAAAAACCCCGGCCGGCCGGCCCGGACCGGCCGGCCGGGCCGGAGAAGCCGGGGGCAGCCGCACGGGAGAAGCCGGAGGCCGCCGACCCTGAGAGGCCGCGGGGCGCCGATTCGGAGAATCCGTAGTCGGCCACCCGCGAACGCCGGGGACCGCCGCACCCGAGGAAGGCGCAGACCACCGACGCGGAGAAGTCACGGACGCCGGGCCAGTAAAGGCGGGGACCGCCGACCTGGAGGAGCCGCAGACCGTCGGCGTGGAAACGCTGCGGGCCGCGCCGGAAGGTCGGC
>NZ_JBFBJT010000108.1:0-25487 GCF_040686175.1 Streptomyces sp. NPDC086077
CGATCACGGCGAGGTTGCGTCCCACCACGTCGTGCATGTCCCGCCCGAACCGCAGCCGTTCCTCCGCGACGGCGAGCCGCGCCCGGGTCTCGCGGGCGGCGTCGAGTTCGTAGACGCCGTTGAGCAGCCAGACGGAGAAGACGGACGTGAACGCGAGGAAACCGGTCGCGAACAGCGCCGCCAACGCCGTGACCAGCGCCTCGGACACCGGACTGCCCAGCGCGACGGCCGTCGAAGCGGTCCCTGCCGAGAAGCCGAGCACCAGGCCCACCACCCGGCGCCGGTCGCGGACGCCGAGGGCCAGCGCGCCCACGCCGAACGACAGCAGGGCGGCGGTCATGGTGCCGAGCGCGGTGGCGGTGTCGTCGTCGGCCGGCCGGCGGTCGAGGACCACGAGCACGAGGACGACGGAGGCCGCGGTGAACACGCCCAGCGCCCACATCATCCGCAGGGGCTGGGGACGCAGGCCGCGCACCCAGTCCAGCGCCCGGACACTGACCAGCGAGCAGAGCGCCGCGTGCCCGCAGATCAGCGAGAACAGCCAGCCCGCGAGCGGCAGCCCGACCCCGCCGAAGAGCGGCAGGCCGCACAGCCCGACCTCGACGACCGGGAAGAAGTGGAACGACCACCGCGTGTACGTCTCCACCTTCGCCGGTGTGCTCTTGCTCCGCCACCATCTCCCCGGCCTGGACATCCGACCGCCACTCCCGTCCGTCAGCGCCGCGGCTCCCACCGGAACCACCGCCGTACAGCAAACACGGCGAGGCAGGTCCAGGCCAGCGCGACGGCCAGGGCCCCCAGCGCCTCGTAGGCCGGCAGATCGCCGGTCCACGCGGCGCGCACCAGCGTGATGACCGGTGTCAGCGGCAGCAGCTCGCACACCGAGGCGACCCGGTCGGGCAGCACTTCGAGAGGGACGGTCACACCCGAGCCGAGCATGGACACGAACAGCAGGGGCAGGCTGGTCACCTGTGCGCTCTCGGCGGTCCTGGTGAAGGTGGCGGTGACCGCGGCCAGTGCCCCGCACAGCACGAGCCCCATCAGCACTCCCGCGACCGCCAGATGGGGCGCGGGCGGCGCACCGAGGTCGAGCAGCACCGTGCCGCCGACCGCCATCAGCACACACTGCGCCAGCCCGATCGCCGACGCCGGCAACGCGGTCGCGAGCAGGATCTCCTTGTCCCGCAGCTCACCGGTGCGCAGCCGCTTCAGGACGAGCTCCTCCCGGCGCACGACATAGGCGCTGGTCAGGGCCGAGTAGACGGCGAAGAGCAGGGAGAAGCCGACGGCGGCGGGCAGCAGCACCGTGCCGACCGTGAGTCCGGCGTCCGCGAGGTCCATCTCGTCGATGGCGGCGCGCACGCTGAGCGGCAGCAGCAGCGGTACGGCCACCGCCGTGACGAGCGTGGCACGGCTGCGCCCCAGCAACGTCAACTCCGCCCGGGCCAGCGAGGTCATCCGGCCTCCGGCCGTGGTGCTGCTCATGCCGCCACCCCTTCGTTCTCCGCCGCGGCGGCCGAAGCCTGCCCGGCGATCCGCAGAAACGCCTCCTCCAGTGAGGCCGATCGCACATCAAGCCCGCGTAGCTCGACTCCGGCGCCCCGCGCCCACACCAGCAGCTCGGTGGCCGTCCGCTGCACCTCGTGGGTGCGCAGCCGCACCGACCGCCCGTCCGTCTCGTGCCCGACGACCCCCAGCTCGCCGAGGGCCGGCAGGTCTCCGAGGAAATAGGACTCGGGCAGCTCGAAGGAGATCCGGGCCGGCTGGGTCGCCGTCACCTCTGCCGGGGTCCCGGTCTCCGCGATCTGCCCCTGGTGCAGGATCGCCAGCCGGTCGGCGAGGCCCTCGGCCTCCTCCAGGTAGTGCGTGGTCAGCAGCACCGTCGTCCCGGCGTCCCGGAGCTCCCGGACCAACTCCCAGGTGTCCCGCCGCCCTTCGGCGTCCAGTCCGGTCGTCGGCTCGTCCAGGAACAGCACCTCGGGTTTGCCGAGCAGGGCCAGGGCCAGGTCGAGCCGCCGCCGTTCACCCCCGGACAGTTGCTTCACACGGACGTCGGGCCGCCGACCGAGCCCGACCAGCTCCAGCGCCTCGCCCACGGGCCGCGCCCCGCTCGTACAGCCGGCCCACATCCGGACGGTCTCCGCGACGGTCAGCTCGGAGGGGAAGCCGCCCTCCTGCAACATCACTCCGGTCCGCGGCCGTACGGCGGCGCGCTCGGCAAAGGGGTCGTGCCCCAGCACCCGGACCCGGCCCCCGGACGGTGCCGCGAGGCCTTCCAGCAGTTCGACGGTCGACGTCTTGCCCGCCCCGTTGGTGCCCAGCAGCGCGAAGACCTCGGCATGTTTCACGTGGAACGTGATCCCGCGTACCGCCTCGAACCCGCCCCCGTAGACACGGCTCAGATCCGTGACCTCAATCACGTGCTCGTGCTCGTTCGTGTTCATGGCTTCAGCATCCCGGCGCGGAATGCCCGGAAGCAGTGCGCGGTGTCATCACTGGTCATGACAAATGTCAGACGCCTGGTCCCTGGGCAGGAGACGGTCTCCAGCGCATATGCCGAAGGCCCCGGTCATTGACCGGGGCCTTCGGAAAGAGAGCGGACGACGAGGCTCGAACTCGCGACCTCAACCTTGGCAAGGTTGCGCTCTACCAACTGAGCTACGTCCGCATTGCCGCCGACCGGCCTTCACCGATCGGTGCGAGCACCAGCCTACCTGATCCACAAGAGTGGTCCGGACGGCTGTGCAGAGCGGGTGACAGGAATCGCACACTGCGCCTTCCCCCTGGAAGGGGGATGTTCTACTACTGAACTACACCCGCATGTACTCCGTGAGCTGGGGTTTTCCGCCCTGCCCGTCGGCGTGCTCCAGACTCTAGCTGATCACCTGGGGTGCTGTGCAAGTCGGTTGCTCCGAGGGGCGGCTGAACGCCCGTCGGAGCCGGCCCACGGAGTCGGTTCGGGCGGCCGGATTCACTGCGCCGCGGTGAACGCCTCGTAGACCTTCTTGGGGATACGGCCCCGCGCGGGTACGTCCATCTTGTTGGCCTGCGCCCAGGCCCGTACGGCCGCCGGATCGGGGGCGACCTCCGTCTGCCGGTAGGCCTTGCCCGACCTCGACCGCTTGCGGCCGGCGTCCACGTAGGGCGCGAGCGCCTTACGCAGTTTCTTGGCATTGGCTTCATTCAGGTCGATCTCGTACGACTTGCCGTCGAGTCCGAAGGCGATCGTTTCCGCCGCTTCCGAGCCGTCGATGTCGTCAAAGAGAGTGACCACGACCTTCTGCGCCACGAATATCGGTCCCTTCGTACGGCACGTCTATCCAGCTCAGCTGCGACGACATGCCGAGTGTCGGCTTTTGCCAATTCATTTGTACAGTGCCCGGCAAAGCATTGTGAAGCCCGACTAAATCTCTCCGCGTGTCCCGACGCAATAGCTCTCGCGGGTGGATCTCGCATCTTTCCCGGAACTTTTCGTGAACGCGCGCTGTCGATGCATGACCGTGACCATCGATCCGTAGCTTCCTACAACTCTACCCGCGTAGAAATTTTGTGCGGGTAGTCTGAAGGGACCTGCTCAGCACCACACACCGGGAGTGCCAGTGGCACGCGTCGTAGTCGACGTCATGCTCAAGCCGGAGATCCTCGACCCCCAGGGCCAGGCGGTGCAGCGCGCACTGCCGCGCCTCGGTTTCGACGGGATCTCCGACGTACGTCAGGGAAAGCGATTCGAACTGGAAGTGGACGGACCGGTCGACGAGGCCGCGCTCGCCCGCATCCACGAGCTCGCGGAATCCTTCCTCGCCAACACTGTGATCGAGGACTTCACCGTCAAGGTGGAGGAAGTCGCGGAGGCCGCCAAGTGACCGCTCGTATTGGCGTCGTCACTTTTCCGGGCAGCCTCGACGACCGGGACACCCAGCGCGCGATCCGTATCGCCGGCGCCGAACCCGTCGCCCTCTGGCACAAGGACAAGGACCTCAAGCAGGTCGACGCCGTGGTGCTGTGCGGGGGATTCTCCTACGGCGACTACCTGCGCGCCGGCGCCATCGCCCGCTTCTCGCCGGTGATGGAGCCCCTCATCGAGCAGGCGAAGTCCGGACTGCCGGTCCTCGGCATCTGCAACGGCTTCCAGATCCTCACCGAGGCCCATCTGCTGCCCGGCACGATGCTGCGGAACAACCACCTGCACTTCATCTGCCGCGACCAGAAGCTGCGGGTGGAGAACGACCGGACCGCCTGGACCAGTGACTACAGCGCGGGCCAGGAGATCCACATCCCGCTGAAGAACATCGACGGGCAGTACGTCGCCGACGAGCGCACGCTCGACGAGCTGGAGGCCGAGGGCCGGGTCGCCTTCCGCTACCTGGACGTCAACCCCAACGGTTCGCAGCGCGACATCGCCGGCGTCACCAACGCGGCCGGGAACGTCGTAGGCCTCATGCCGCACCCGGAGCACGCCGTCGAGTCCCTCATCGGCACCGGCCGCACCGACGGCCTGCCCTTCTTCACCTCGATCCTCAAGAAGCTGGTCAACGCATGAGCCGGACGCCTCTGGACACGGTCGAGCACGCGGCCGCGACCCCCGACGTCGAGCTGCCCTGGGCCGAACTCGGTCTGAAGAAGGACGAGTACGAGCGGGTGGTGGAGATCCTCGGCCGCCGCCCGACCGGCGCAGAACTCGCCATGTACTCGGTGATGTGGTCCGAGCACTGCAGCTACAAGTCCTCCAAGGTCCACCTCCGCCAGTTCGGCGAGAAGGCGCCGCAGAGCGACGCGCTGCTGGTCGGCATCGGCGAGAACGCCGGTGTCGTGGACGTCGGCCTGGGTTACGCGGTCACCTTCAAGGTCGAGTCGCACAACCACCCGTCGTACGTCGAGCCCTACCAGGGCGCGGCCACCGGTGTCGGCGGCATCGTCCGCGACATCATCGCGATGGGCGCCCGCCCGGTCGCGGTGGTCGACCCGCTGCGCTTCGGCGCCGCCGACCACCCCGACACCAAGCGCGTCCTGCCCGGCGTCGTCGCCGGCATCGGCGGCTACGGCAACTGCCTGGGCCTGCCCAACATCGGCGGCGAGGTCGTCTTCGACTCCTGCTACCAGGGCAACCCGCTCGTCAACGCCGGAGCCATCGGCGTGATGCGGCACGAGGACATCCACCTCGCGAAGGCGTCCGGCGCGGGCAACAAGGTCATCCTGTACGGCGCCCGGACCGGAGGCGACGGCATCGGCGGCGCGTCGATCCTCGCCTCGGAGACCTTCGACGACGCGAAGCCCTCCAAGCGCCCCGCCGTCCAGGTGGGCGACCCGTTCCAGGAGAAGCTCCTCATCGAGTGCACCCTGGAGGCGTTCGCCGAGAAGCTGGTCGTCGGCATCCAGGACCTCGGCGCGGCGGGCCTGTCCTGCGCGACGTCCGAGCTGGCGTCCAACGGGTCCGGCGGCATGACGGTCGTTCTCGACGACGTACCCCTGCGCGACTCGACGCTCTCCCCCGAGGAGATCCTGATGAGCGAGTCGCAGGAGCGGATGTGCGCGGTCGTCGAGCCGGGCAAGGTCGACCGCTTCCTGGAGATCTGCGAGAAGTGGGACGTCATCGCCACGGTCATCGGTGAGGTGACTGACGGCGACCGCCTGGAGATCTACTGGCACGGCGAGAAGATCGTCGACGTCGACCCGCGGACCGTCGCCCACGACGGCCCGGTGTACGAGCGTCCGTACGCCCGCCCGTCCTGGCAGGACGCGCTCCAGGCGGACGACGCGAACAAGCTGCCGCGGCCGGCGTCGAGCGAGGACCTGAAGGACCAGGTCCTGCAGCTGGTGGCGTCCCCCAACCAGGCGTCGAAGAAGTGGATCACGTCCCAGTACGACCACTTCGTCCAGGGCAACACGGTGCTCGCACAGCCCGAGGACTCCGGCATGATCCGGATCGACGAGGAGACCGGCCTCGGCGTCGCCATCGCGACGGACGGCAACGGCCGCTACGCCAAGCTCGACCCGTACAAGGGCGCGCAGCTGGCCCTCGCGGAGGCCTACCGGAACGTGGCCACGACCGGCGCGAAGCCGCTCGCCGTCTCCGACTGCCTGAACTTCGGCTCCCCCGAGGACCCGGCGGTGATGTGGCAGTTCGCGGAGGCGGTTCGGGGTCTGGCGGACGCCTGCCAGCAGCTGGGCACGCCCGTGACCGGGGGCAACGTCTCCCTCTACAACCAGACGGGCGAGGCGGCGATCCACCCGACGCCGGTCGTCGCCGTCCTCGGCGTGATCGACGACGTGGCCCGCCGCACCCCGGTCGGCTTCCAGGAGGAAGGGCACCTGCTCTACCTCCTCGGCGACACCCGTGAGGAGTTCGGCGGCTCGGCCTGGTCCCAGGTCGTCCACGACCACCTCGGCGGTCTGCCGCCCGAGGTCGACCTGGAGCGCGAGCGTCTGCTGGCCGAGATCCTGATCTCCGCCTCGCGCGACGGCATGATCGACTCCGCGCACGACCTGTCGGACGGCGGCCTGATCCAGGCGGTCGTCGAGTCGGCACTGCTCGGCGGCAAGGGCGCCCGCCTGGTCGTCCCCGACGGCCTGGACGCCTTCACGTTCCTGTTCTCCGAGTCCGCGGGCCGCGCGATCGTCGCCGTCCCCCGCTCCGAGGAACTGCGCTTCACCGACATGTGCGGCGCCCGGGCCCTCCCGGCCACCCGCGTCGGTGTCGTCGACGGCACCACGATCGACCTCCAGGGCGAGTTCACCCTCACCCTGGAGGAACTCCGCGAGTCCCACGAGGCCACGATCCCGGCCCTGATCGCGTAGGCGGTCGTCCCACGGCGAAGGCCCTGCCCGGTATCGGGCGGGGCCTTCGTGGTCCCGGCGCCCGTCCCGGTGCGCCCGGCCGTAGGCTCACGCTCATGTCACCGGCCAGGAAACGCGCCCGCACCTACGACCCCGTCAGGACCCGCGCCGCCGTGCTCGCTCAGTTCGGAGCCGTCCGCGGGGCCGTCCGGGGGCTCACGGACGAACAGCTCGCGTTGCCCACGCGGCTGGGGGACTGGGCCGTGCGGGACCTCGTAGCGCACATCGGGATGACGCTCGCGGCCGTGAGCCGGCTGCTCGACGAGGCCGAGCCCGTGCGGCAGGACGCGCGGCTGCCCGACTGGCCGTCCGCCATCGCCGCCGACGCACCGGCCATCGCCCGCACCGCCCGGAACCTCGCCGAGCGGCATCCCGGCCTGGACGCCCACCTCGCCGACGTCGAGCGGCGTTTCACCGCCGACCTCGACGCGCACCAGGGCACCCGTCTGCTCCCCACCAGCGCCGGCGCGCTCCCCCTGGCCGACTACGTCGTCACCCGCACCGTCGAGCTGGTCGTCCACACCGACGACCTGAACGCCGCCGTGCCGGGCCTTGAGGTCCCCTACGACCGGCAGGCCCTCGCCGCGGCCACCCGGCTCCTCGCCGACGCGCTCGCCGCGAAGGCCCCCGGCGGTTCGACCGAGGTGCGGATCCCGCCGTACGCCGTGGTGCAGTGCGTCGAGGGGCCGCGGCACACGCGCGGCACCCCGCCCAACGTCGTCGAGACGGACCCGCTGACCTGGATCCGGCTCGCGACCGGACGCCTCGCCTGGCCGGACGCCGTCGCCGAGGCGAAAGTGAGCGCGAGCGGGGAACGGGCCGATCTGGGGAAACTCCTTCCTCTGATGGCCTGAGAGGGGAACCAATCACCCCATCCACCCCGTCGAATCGGCATGTCCAGGCAGAAGCAGCACATCACCCTCACCGCGGCCCTCGCCCTCCTCCCGCTCGCCGTCGCCTGTGGCAGCGAGCAGGCGGGAAGCACGACGGCCGACGCCTCGAAGCCCGTCACGGGCGTCCACTGGAGCGTCGAGAGCGTCACGGTCGACGGCAAGAAGCACGACGCCCCCGCCGACGCGCACGTCACGATCGACGACAACGGCAAGGCCCAGGGCAACTACGGCTGCAACCACTTCAGCGCGCAGGCATCCTTCGACGGCGACCGGGTCCGGTTCGCCGACGCGACGACGACCGAGATGGCCTGCGGGGAGAAGCCCATGACCTTCGAGGAGAACCTCGCCCGCACCCTCGCCGACGGCGCCCTGAAGACCGAGGTCGGCGGCGGCCGTCTGACCCTCACCACGGACGCCGGCGACACCGTCCGCCTGACGGAGGAGCAGGCAGCCCCGCTGTACGGCACGAAATGGACGGTCACCTCCCTCGGCAAGGGCGGCCCGGACGGCACCGCGGAGTCCCTCCCCGAGGGCGCCGAGGGCAAGGCGCACCTCACCTTCGACAAGGCCACCGGCCAGGTCGGCGGCCGGCTCACCTGCAACAAGGTGACCGCCGAGGCCACCGTCCGCGACGGCAGCATCACGCTCGGCCCCGCCTCCACCACCCGCATGATGTGCGAAGCCTCACTCATGGCGACCGAAAAGCGCCTCCTGCGCCTCTTCGACGGCACGGTGACCTACCGTCTGGAACACCACAGCCTGACGCTGACCAGCGAAAACGGCGAGACGGTCACGGCCGTCGCGGGGAAGTGATCCGTTACCGCCCGGTATCCCCAATTCGGACCAGTGGACGACCTCGCCTACACTCGGTGGCGTGCCACGTGGTGACGGTCGACTCAATCACGATCTGCTTCCCGGCGAGAAGGGCCCCCAGGACGCATGCGGCGTCTTCGGTGTCTGGGCTCCGGGTGAAGAGGTCGCAAAGCTCACGTACTTCGGGCTCTACGCCCTCCAGCATCGGGGCCAGGAATCCGCGGGAATCGCGGTCAGCAACGGCTCCCAGATCCTCGTCTTCAAGGACATGGGCCTGGTCTCCCAGGTCTTCGACGAGACGTCGCTCGGTTCCCTGCAGGGCCACATCGCGGTCGGTCACGCCCGCTACTCCACCACCGGTGCCTCGGTGTGGGAGAACGCCCAGCCGACGTTCCGCGCGACCGCGCACGGCTCCATCGCCCTCGGCCACAACGGCAACCTGGTCAACACGGCCAAGCTCGCCGAGATGGTCGCCGAACTGCCCAAGCAGGACGGCCGTACCACCCGGGTGGCCGCGACCAACGACACCGACCTGCTGACGGCCCTGCTGGCCGCGCAGGTCGACGCCGACGGCAAGCCGCTGACCGTCGAGGAGTCCGCCCCGGTCGTCCTGCCGCAGGTCAGGGGAGCCTTCAGCCTCGTCTTCATGGACGAGCACACGCTGTACGCCGCCCGCGACCCGCAGGGCATCCGCCCGCTGGTCCTCGGCCGCCTGGAGCGCGGCTGGGTCGTGGCGTCCGAGAGCGCCGCCCTCGACATCGTCGGCGCCAGCTTCGTGCGCGAGGTCGAGCCGGGCGAGTTCATCGCCATCGACGAGAACGGCCTGCGCACCTCCCGATTCGCGGACGCGAAGCCCAAGGGCTGCATCTTCGAGTACGTGTACCTGGCCCGTCCGGACACCGACATCGCCGGCCGGAACGTGTACCTGAGCCGGGTCGAGATGGGCCGCCGCCTCGCCAAGGAGGCCCCCGTCGAGGCCGACCTGGTGATAGCCACCCCGGAATCCGGCACCCCGGCCGCCATCGGCTACGCCGAGGCCTCCGGCATCCCCTTCGGTGCGGGTCTGGTGAAGAACGCGTACGTCGGACGTACGTTCATCCAGCCCTCCCAGACGATCCGCCAGCTCGGTATCCGGCTGAAGCTGAACCCGCTGAAGGAAGTCATCAAGGGCAAGCGGCTGGTCGTCGTCGACGACTCGATCGTCCGCGGCAACACCCAGCGCGCCCTGGTCCGCATGCTCCGCGAGGCCGGCGCGGCCGAGGTCCACATCCGGATCTCCTCGCCGCCCGTGAAGTGGCCCTGCTTCTTCGGCATCGACTTCGCCACCCGCGCCGAGCTGATCGCCAACGGCATGTCGATCGAGGAGATCGGCACCTCGCTCGGCGCCGACTCGCTGTCCTACATCTCCATCGACGGCATGATCGAGGCGACCACCATCGCCAAGCCGAACCTGTGCCGCGCCTGCTTCGACGGTGAGTACCCGATGGAGCTCCCGGACCCAGAGCTGCTGGGCAAGCAGCTTCTGGAGACCGAGCTGGCGGCCGGTCCGGCGGCCACGGCCGCGGCCGACGCGATCCGCCGTCCGTAGGCACTCAAGCCTCGTATCACCAACCCGAAAGATCCAGGCAATGTCTGCTGCAGACAATCAGTCGCCTCCGGCGACGGGTCCTGATTCCGGTGCTTCCTACGCGGCTGCCGGTGTCGACATCGAGGCGGGCGACCGCGCGGTCGAGCTGATGAAGGAGTGGGTGAAGAAGACGCAGCGCCCCGAGGTCCTCGGCGGCCTCGGCGGCTTCGCCGGCCTCTTCGACGCCTCCGCCCTCAAGCGCTACGAGCGCCCGCTCCTCGCCTCCGCCACGGACGGCGTGGGCACCAAGGTCGACGTCGCCCGCCAGATGGGTGTGTACGACACGATCGGACACGACCTGGTCGCGATGGTCATGGACGACATCGTGGTGTGCGGCGCCGAGCCGCTGTTCATGACCGACTACATCTGCGTCGGCAAGGTCCACCCCGAGCGGGTCGCCGCCATCGTCAAGGGCATCGCCGAAGGCTGTGTGCTGGCCGGCTGCGCCCTCGTGGGGGGCGAGACGGCCGAGCACCCCGGGCTGCTGGGCGAGGACGACTTCGACGTCGCCGGCGCCGGTACGGGCGTGGTGGATGCCGACCGGCTGCTCGGCGCGGATCGCATCCGAACGGGTGACGCCGTCATCGCCATGGCGTCCTCCGGTCTTCACTCGAACGGGTACTCGCTGGTCCGGCACGTCCTGCTGAACCAGGCGGGCCTGTCCCTCGACGCCCACATCGACGACCTCGGCCGCACCCTCGGGGAGGAGCTGCTGGAGCCGACGAAGATCTACTCGCTGGACTGCCTCGCCCTCACCCGCACCACCGAGGTGCACGCCTACAGCCACGTCACCGGCGGCGGCCTCGCGGCCAACCTGGCCCGTGTCGTCCCGGACGGCCTGCACGCGATCGTGGACCGCTCCACCTGGACCCCGGCGCCGGTCTTCGACCTCGTCGGCAGGACGGGTGACGTCGAACGCCTGGAGCTGGAGAAGACCCTCAACATGGGCGTCGGCATGATCGCGATCGTCCCGCAGGAGTCCACCGAGGTGGCACTGGCGACCCTGGCCGACCGCGGGGTCGAGGCATGGGTCGCCGGCGAGATCACGGACCGTGGCGAGCACACCACGGGCGCGGCCCTCGTCGGTGACTACGACAGCTGAGCTCCGTGCGGGCAGCACAGAACCCGGTCGGTAACCAGGGGTCACCGACCGGGTGGGTGCTCAGTGCAAGGTCAAGCGCCGCGACGATGTGAGGACTGGCCTTCCTCGTCCTCGTCGTCGTCCTCATAGAGGTCGGCGTACCGTGCGTACAGGTCGTCGTCTTGCTCATCGTCCTCGAATCGGTCACCGTTCGTACTCGTCGTACTCGGTGACGTATTCGCAGTCGATGCGCCCAGCTCCTCGGCCAGGCGTGAGAGATCTGTCCCACCGCTGTTGTACTTCAGCTGGCGGGCGACCTTCGTCTGCTTGGCCTTGGCCCGGCCGCGCCCCATGGCTCGACCCCCTCAACGACGGGGCTCGACGGCCCCAGAGTCTTGACACGCGTTCATGATCCGGCACGGGCTCTCCGTGGAGAGACCGGTCCGTAGGGCTTCCACGGTACCTGAGCCCGCGCCCATACGGTACGTCGCCCGCAGCACGCGCGTGTGCCCACAACCTTTGAGGCGCCCTGTCCTCGCTGGTCAGTGGCGATTTTAACCACTTATCGGCGGACGACCCGCCGGTCGAAGTGAGAGTTCTCTCCAACTGTCGACCGGCAGGTACCGCTCAAACCCTCGGATGAGGCCCGCGGAACGTCACCATCCGCGCGCCGCGCGAGCCTCCGCCATCCGCTGCTCGGCGATCCGGTCGGCCGCGGCGGCCGGCGGAATCCCATCGGTCTTCGCACGTGCGAATATGGCCAGCGTGGTGTCGTAGATCTTCGCCGCCTTCGCCTTGCACCGGTCGAAGTCGAAGCCGTGAAGCTCGTCGGCGACCTGGATGACGCCGCCGGCGTTCACCACGTAGTCGGGCGCGTAGAGGATCCCGCGGTCGGCGAGATCCTTCTCGACACCCGGATGGGCCAGCTGGTTGTTGGCCGCGCCGCACACCACCCGCGCGGTCAGCACCGGCACGGAGTAGTCGTTCAGTGCCCCGCCGAGCGCGCAGGGGGCGTAGATGTCGAGGCCTTCGACGCGGATCAGCGCGTCGGTGTCGGCGACCGCCGTGACGCTCGCGTGCCGTTCGGTGACCCGGCGCACGGCGTCCTCGCGCACGTCCGTGACGTAGACCTCGGCGCCCTCCGCCATCAGGTGCTCCACCAGGTGGTGGCCGACCTTGCCGACGCCTGCGATGCCGACCCGGCGGCCTCGCAGCGACGGGTCGCCCCACAGGTGCTGGGCGGAGGCGCGCATGCCCTGGTAGACGCCGAAGGCGGTGAGGACGGACGAGTCGCCGGCCCCGCCGTTCTCGGGGGAGCGGCCGGTGGTCCAGCGGCATTCGCGGGCCACGACGTCCATGTCGGCGACGTACGTGCCGACGTCGCAGGCCGTGACGTACCGGCCACCGAGCGAGGCCACGAAGCGCCCGTAGGCGAGCAGGAGCTCCTCGCTCTTGATCCGCTCGGGGTCGCCGATGATCACCGCCTTGCCGCCGCCGTGGTCCAGCCCGGCCATGGCGTTCTTGTACGACATTCCCCGCGCGAGGTTGAGCGCGTCGGCGACGGCCTCGGCCTCGTTCGCGTACGGGTAGAAGCGGGTACCACCGAGGCCGGGGCCGAGGGCGGTGGAGTGGAGGGCGATCACGGCCTTCAGGCCGCTCGCGGGGTCCTGGCAGAGCACGACTTGCTCATGTCCGCCCTGGTCCGAGTGGAACAGGGTGTGCAGTACATCAGCAGGTGCGCCGGTTACGTCGGTCACGGTGGTGACTCCTGAGGTAAAAAGCGGCGATCGGACGGGGTCCCGTGCGGGTGGCGGGGCCTGTGAGCACGAGATTAGAGCCTCTCGGCCCCGCCGACCGAGCAGTGCTCAGGATCACCTCCGCACGGAGTACGTCCGTGCGACGATTTGCATAGTTTTCCCGCACGTTTGTGGGCGGGTTCCGCAGTTTTCCCCGGCAGGCGGCGGGGGAGGGAGCAGGCGTGCCCAAGGTGTCCTCGGTGATCGTCCCCTATGCGGCGTACCTGCGCGTGTACGAGCCGCTGGCGGCCTTCCCGGAGCCTGAGCGCGATCACTGGGCGCGCTACGCCCGCCGCCCGGAGCGCCCCTCGTACCAGGACGAACTCCGCCGCTCCCTGGCCGACTTGCTGCCCACCCCGCCCGTGCCCGTGCCGGTGCACGAGAGCGCGGACGCCTTCGTGCTGGAGGCCGACGGGGTGGTCCATGTCTGCCCCTGGCGGACCCGGCTGCGCGGCTGGCAGGCGCTCGGCGATCTCGCCGAGGAGCTCCCGCCCCCGCTGCTGGACGCCGTGCTGCCGCCGGTCCTGCGCCACCAGGCGACCCAGGACTACGAGCGCTGGCTGGTCGGCAACCCGGACGCCCGGCCCTGGATCCGTACGGCGACCTGGCAGGTGCCGCTGAACTGGTTCGTCCTCGTCTCGGACGAGGAGCGGGAGTACGACAAGGGCTCCAGGGGCACCGACGCGGCCCCGCCCGTGCTGCGCTACCGCACGCCCATGGTCCAGGCCCGCCGCCGGGTGGCCCGTGGCCTGCGCACGCTGCGGAACGCCATGGACGAGGGGCCGCTGATCGACGGCCTGGTGGACGTCGGACGCTGGCTGGAGGAGTTCCACCCGCGCTCCCTGGTCGAGCTGGACTACGGCGGGCTGGTGCACGCCCTGCCGACCGGTGACCTGGAGGGCGACCACTCGGCGGCCGACGTGGCCGAGGGGATCGAGGCGCTGCGCCTGGGTGACGGGGTCGCGGCGGGCGAGGCGTACGCGCGGCTGGTGGAGCGCTGGCGGTCGGTGCGAGACCTGCGTTCGGCGAACTGACGTACGTTCTGTGACGTAGCTTACGGGGCGTCAACAAGGGATCTAGGGCCCGATCTGGGCGTATGCGTCAAGAGTGTGATGCATGCGACAAGCGTGATGGAGCGCACGTACACGTCTCTTGCGTCCCTTGCCCATCCTCATGCCAAAATAGGACAAGGAGTCCGGGGAGGACTCCGTCCGTCCTGGTGTGTTCAACTGTGGGCGGAATCTACGTATTGCGCGCTTTGGGGGGTCTGACGACTCCTGATCGCCCTGTGACTGATCGTCACAGTGGCGTGACTGTCCGCTATGGCCTGGTCCATCGGCATCCGTCGCTGATGAACACCTGGGAGGGCAATTCCATCGGTTTGGCCGACGCGGCTGGACAGATGGTGTAGTTGTAGTGCCGAGGACAAGCCGTTCGTCCTATAACCGACTCGACTCGCGTCCGCCATTTCGGGCAACGCGGGTCAAGGTGCAGAATTTAGAGGAAAGAACCGAGAAGGTTCGGTTCTCCCGAGGAGGCCGCTCATGACCGCTCGCACCCCTGATGCCGAGCCGCTGCTGACCCCGGCTGAGGTCGCCACGATGTTCCGCGTCGACCCGAAGACGGTCACGCGGTGGGCGAAGGCCGGCAAGCTCACTTCCATCCGTACGCTCGGCGGGCACCGCCGCTACCGCGAGGCTGAGGTGCGCGCTCTGCTCGCGGGCATCCCGCAGCAGCGCAGCGAGGCCTGAACAGCTCAATAACAGGGCAAATCGGCTGGCCCCCCAACCTGCCGAGGCGTCCGCAACCACGCTCCGACCGACGCGGGTTCTGCCCCAACAGGGCCCACGCCCAGAGCCTTCGGGCAACTGGCAGGGTGCGTCATCGATCGCGCTGGACTCCGCCGGGTCCAGCGCGATCTTTTTTGTGCGCACGATGGCGAGCCTGTGGGCGGGCTTGTCGGAGTCTGGGGAGGGGTGTCGGAGCTGCCGTGAGGAGACCCCTCGGAGGGGTGCAATTGCACATATTAAATTGACCAGTTGTAGGAGATGGGTAAGTACCGCTGTTTCAGAAACTCATGCGGTGACTCCCGTCACATGCCAGCGTGCTTGTTGCCTCTGGCCTATGTACGGTAAGGGAGTTGGGGCTGTGGGGCCTTCATGCGCCGGCGGGACGCTCGTCCTCGACGCACTCCTCGGGGGCGTCCGTCGCGTGCGGGGTGGGATCCATGGCGAGGGCGAGGCGCAGCAGCCGATGGCAGACCGGGCAGTGCCGGGTCAGATGCCGGTACGACGACGCGGCCGCGAGGTGCGCCCGAAGCAACGCCCGCGTCTCATGCCTCACCGATGCCGCCATACGCCACCTCCGGGGGCCCAGCGGGCGTGTTGCCCTGGTTTCTGAGTACCGACGGAATGTGACGCCGTCAAGGCGGCGCAGGGGCACACGAAGGAGCCCGGACTCCGAAGAACCCGGGCTCGAGGGTGTGGTCATGAAGGAGGCCCGCGTCCCTTGCCGGGATGCGGGCCTCATCTTGCTGCGGTCCTGACGGGATTTGAACCCGCGGCCTCCACCTTGACAGGGTGGCGAGCACTCCAAACTGCTCCACAGGACCAGGTTTCGCGGCGCGATTCCTGCGTTGCGCTGCGAGAAGAGACTCTACAGGAGCGCGGCCGCCTGGTCGAACTCACTTAACGTGCGGGGCCGGTCACGGCGCCACCGCGTCGATCGCCTTCACGATCCGCTTGTCCGAGACGGGGTACGCCGTGCCCAGCGCGTGCGCGAAGTAGCTGACGCGCAGCTCCTCGATCATCCAGCGGATGTCCCGGACGGCGGCGGGGACCGGCCGGCCCTGCGGCATCTGCTCCAGGAGCCACGCGTACTCGTCCTGCATCTCCTGGACCTTCGCCATGCGCGTGGTGTCCCGCTGGACGTTCGTCGGCATCTGCTGCAGACGCCGGTCCGCGGCCACCAGGTAGCGCATGAGGTGCGGCAGCCGGCTCAGCCCCGCAGCCGTCACGAAGCCGGGCTTCACAAGGGCGTCCAACTGCCCCCGCACGTCCTGGAGGTTCGCCAGCAGCGCGGGGCTGCGCACGGCCTTCAGGCGGCGCTCACAGGCCTGCCAGGCGGCGAGGACCTGCTGCACCTGGTCCACCGTGCGCACGGTCGTGTCGACGATCTCGGCACGCACCTTCTCGTAGAGCCTGCGGTACGACTCCTCGTCCCACGCAGGCCCCCCGAAGTCGGCGATCAGCTTGTCCGCGGCCGCCGTCGCGCAGTCGTCGAACAGGGCCTGGATGGAACCGTGCGGGTTGGCTGACAGGGCGAGCTTCTGGGCGTTGGTCAGCTTTTCGGACGCGAACTTCGCGGGGTTGACCGGGATGTTGCGCAGGATGAGCCGGCGCGTGCCCTTCCACATGGCCTCGGCCTGCTCCGCCTCCGTGTCGAAGAGGCGTACGGAGACCGTGTTCGTCGTCGGTCCGTCGTCGACGAGCGCCGGGTACGCCTTCACCGGCTGGCCGGCGCGGCGGGTCTCGAAGACGCGGGTGAGGGTGCCGATGGTCCAGTCGGTCAGGCCCTGGCGCTCGACGGACTCGCCGCCGCTGCGCTCCGCGGTGGCCGCGGCGGCCTGCGAGAGGGCCTTGCGGGCCTTCGGCCTGAGCTGGAGCCTCAGCGTCTCCAGATCCTTGTCCTCGGCCAGCTTCCGGCGCCGCTCGTCGACGATGCGGAAGGTGATCCGCAGATGGTCGGGGACCTTGGACCAGTCGAAGTCGTCGGCGGTGAAGGGCACGCCGACCATCCGCTTCAACTCGCGGGCCATGGTGGTGGTGAGCGGCTCCTGGAGGGGGGCGGCGGTGTCCAGGAAGCGCTTGGCGAAGTTCGGCGCGGGCACGTAGTGGCGGCGGATCGGCTTGGGGAGGGAGCGGATGAGCTCCGTGACCACTTCCTCCCGCAGGCCCGGGATCTGCCAGTCGAAGCCCTCGTCGGTGACCTGGTTGAGGACCTGGAGCGGGACGTGGACGGTGACGCCGTCGGCGTCCGCACCCGGCTCGAACTGGTAGGTGACCCTGAACTTGAGCGGGCCCTGGCGCCAGGAATCCGGGTAGTCCGCCTTGGTGACCGCCTCCGCCGACTCGCGGATGAGCATCTCGCGTTCGAAGTCGAGGAAGTCCGGTTGTTCGTGCCGCTTGTGCTTCCACCAGGAGTCGAAGTGCGCGCCCGAGACGACGTGTTCGGGCACCCGCTGGTCGTAGAAGTCGTACAGGGTCTCGTCGTCGACCACGATGTCGCGGCGCCGGGCGCGGTGCTCCAGCTCCTCGACCTCGCTGAGGAGCCGGCGGTTGTCGGCGAAGAACTTGTGGTGGGTCCGCCAGTCGCCCTCGACCAGCGCGTTCCGGATGAACAGCTCGCGGCTGGCCTCCGCGTCGATCCGGCCGTAGTTCACCTTGCGCTGGGCGATGATCGGCACGCCGTACAGCGTGACCTTCTCGTACGCCATCACGGCCGCCTGGTCCTTCTCCCAGTGCGGTTCGCTGTACGTCCGCTTGATCAGGTGCCCGGCGAGGGGCTCGACCCACTCGGGTTCGATCTTGGCGTTGACGCGGGCCCAGAGGCGGGAGGTCTCGACGAGTTCGGCGGACATCACGAAGCGGGGCTGCTTCTTGAAGAGCGCCGAGCCGGGGAAGATCGCGAACTTGGCGCTGCGCGCCCCCAGGTATTCGTTCTTGTTGCCGTCCTTCACGTCCTTCATCCCGATGTGGGACAGGAGGCCGGCGAGGAGGGAGGTGTGGATGCGGTCGGCGGGGGCGTCGTCCTCGTTGAGGTGGATGCCCATCTGCTTGGCGACCGTGCGCAGCTGGGTGTAGATGTCCTGCCATTCGCGGATGCGCAGGAAGTTGAGGTACTCCTGCTTGCACATGCGGCGGAAGGACGACGAGCCGCGCTCCCGCTGCTGCTCGCGGAGGTAGCGCCAGAGGTTGAGGTAGGCGAGGAAGTCGCTGGTCTCGTCCCGGAAGCGGATGTGCTGCTGGTCGGCCTGGGTCTGTTTGTCCGCGGGGCGCTCGCGGGGGTCCTGGATGGAGAGCGCGGCGGCTATGACCATGACCTCGCGGACACAGCCGTTCTTGTCGGCCTCCAGGACCATCCGGGCCAGTCGCGGGTCGACCGGGAGCTGGGCGAGCTTGCGGCCGGTGTCCGTGAGCCGCTTGCGGGTGTCCTTCTGCGCCGGGTCCAGCGCGCCCAGCTCCTGGAGCAACTGCACGCCGTCGCGGATGTTGCGGTGGTCCGGCGGGTCGATGAAGGGGAACTTCTCGATGTCGCCGAGGCCGGCGGCGGTCATCTGCAGGATGACGCTCGCCAGGTTCGTACGGAGGATCTCCGCGTCCGTGAACTCCGGGCGGGCCTCGAAGTCGTCCTCGCTGTAGAGGCGGATGCAGATGCCGTCGGACGTCCGGCCGCAGCGGCCCTTGCGCTGGTTGGCGCTGGCCTGGGAGATCGGCTCGATGGGCAGCCGCTGGACCTTGGTGCGGTGGCTGTAGCGCGAGATACGGGCGAAGCCGGGGTCGATGACGTACTTGATGCCCGGGACGGTGAGGGAGGTCTCGGCGACGTTGGTCGCCAGAACGATCCTGCGTCCCGTGTGTTGCTGGAAGACGCGGTGCTGCTCGGCGTGCGAGAGCCGTGCGTACAGCGGGAGGACCTCGGTGAATCTGTACTTCTTCTTCTCCAGCGCGTCCGCCGTGTCGCGGATCTCCCGCTCACCGGAGAGGAAGACGAGGATGTCGCCCTTGCCCTCGCCCATCAGCTCCTCGACGGCGTCCGTGATCGCCGTGATCTGGTCGCGGTCGGCGTCGTCGGAGTCGTCCTCGAGGAGCGGCCGGTAGCGCACCTCGACGGGATAGGTCCGTCCACTGACCTCGATGATCGGGGCGTCGCCGAAGTGCCGCGAGAAGCGCTCGGGATCGATGGTCGCCGAGGTGATGACGACCTTGAGGTCCGGCCGCTTCGGCAGCAGCTGCGCGAGATAGCCCAGCAGGAAGTCGATGTTGAGGGACCGCTCGTGGGCCTCGTCGATGATGATCGTGTCGTAGGCGCGCAGCTCGTGGTCGGTCTGGATCTCGGCGAGCAGGATGCCGTCGGTCATCAGCTTGATGAAGGTGGCGTCCGGGTTCACCTGGTCGGTGAAGCGGACCTTCCAGCCGACGGCCTCGCCGAGCGGCGTGTCGAGCTCCTCGGCGACCCGCTCGGCGACCGTGCGGGCGGCGATACGGCGGGGCTGGGTGTGGCCGATCATGCCGCGGACGCCCCGGCCGAGCTCCACGCAGATCTTGGGGATCTGCGTGGTCTTCCCGGACCCGGTCTCACCGGCGACGATCACGACCTGGTGGTCGCGGATGGCGTCCGCGATCGCGTCCTTCTTCTGGCTGACGGGAAGCTGCGGCGGATAGCTGACCACGGGCGCCTGCGCCCGGCGGTCGGCCATCCGGGCCTCGGCCTTCTCGATCTCCGCCTCGATCTCGGCGAGTACGGCGGCACGGGCCTCCGGCTTGCGGATCTTGCGTGCGCCTTCGAGCCTGCGGCCGAGCCGATGCGCGTCGCGCAGGGAGAGGTCCGTCAGGCGGGGGGCGAGGGCAGGCTGCGTAGACATACGGGTTCCAGGATCTCATCCTCGGGAAATCCCTGGCGAATGATTTCGTGCCGGCGCGGGCACGGAGGCACCACGAAGCCCCCGTCGATGATCTCGACGGGGGCTTCTGCGGTGGCTGGGGCCGGGGTCGAACCGGCGACCTATCGCTTTTCAGGCGATCGCTCGTACCAACTGAGCTACCCAGCCAGGAGGTTTCAGGGAAACCTCAGCGGTCCTGACGGGATTTGAACCCGCGGCCTCCACCTTGACAGGGTGGCGAGCACTCCAAACTGCTCCACAGGACCAGGTGTGGATGGTGCGCGAACCAATGTAGCCAAGTGTCGCACACCGAACTGCGTGCCCCCAACGGGATTCGAACCCGTGCTACCGCCTTGAAAGGGCGGCGTCCTAGGCCGCTAGACGATGAGGGCTATCGGCCCGCCTGCGCGCTTCTCAGCGCGTCGGGGACGTGAGAAGCATATGGGATGGCGGGAGGGATCGCCAAAACGGTTTACGGACTTCGCTCGCCGGAGGGAACGGGGGACGGGCTGCGGGACGGCGTGGACCCTGGCCGGCCCGAGGGTGTGGCTCCCGGCTGGTCCGAGGGTGTGGCTCCCGGCTGGTCCGACGGTGTGGCCCCCGGCTGGTTCTCCTCGACCAGATGGCGGCTGACCTCCGCCGTGGTGAGGCCGAGGCCGCCCAGGCGGATCGCGTCCCAGGCCTGGAGGCGGTGGGTGTCGCGGTCGAAGTAGAGGATCGACGCCTCGATCGGGTCCGGATGCGCGTCCTCCACCGCGCGCAGTCCGCTGCCGCCGGTCGAGCCCTCGATGCGCAGCCGGGTGCCGTACGGCAGCACCTCCATCTCCTGGTGGTGCACATGGCCCGCCAGGACCAGCGGAACCTCGCCGTCCGTCTGCCGCGCGGCCTGCGGCTCATGGGCGACGGCCACGTCCACCGGGGTGCCGGCGGCGCTCTGGTCGCGCAGGGCGGTGGCCAGGCGGGCGCCGGCCAGCTCCTGGGAGGCCGCGGCGCCGGGCTTGTTGCTGCGGTCGGGGGTGAACTGGGGGTCGCCGATACCCGCGAACCGCAGCCCCGCCACCGACACCGCGCGGCCGTCGTCGAGGACGTGCACGTTCTTCAGGTCCTCCAGATAGCGCTGGGTGAGCCGCGAGTCGTGGTTGCCGCGCACCCACACGTACGGGGCGCCCAGGTCCTCGATCGGATCGAGGAACCCGTTCTCGGCGGAGGTGCCGTGGTCCATCGTGTCCCCCGAGTCGACGATCACGTTCACCTCGTACTGCTCGACCAACGAAGCGATGATCTTCCAGCTCGCCGGGTTGAGGTGGATGTCCGAGACGTGCAGGACACGGATGGTGGTCGGGTCCGGCCGGTACGCGGGGAGCGTGGAGGTGGCGTCGTAGAGCTTCGTCACGTTCGTCACCAGGCGCGCCAACTCCTGCTGGTAGACGTCGAACTCGGTGACGATGCTGCGCGCGTCGCCGACCAGGGAGGGGGCGGACGACAGCAGGCCCGAGAACCTCGGCTCCAGGACCGACTTGGGATTCCAGGTGGTGTACGCCGTCGCCCCCGAGGCCGCCAGCAGGGTGAGCGCGATACCCCCGGCGGCGAGGGCGCGGCGCGGGCGGCGGTAGACGGCGAGGCCGAGCGCGGTCGCGCCGGCGACGACGGCCACGCAGGAGCGCACGGCCAGGTCGAGGGCGCCGTGGCCGACGTCCCGGGCGACCTCGTCCTGGAGGCCCGAGATGCGCTCGGGGTGGTCGACCAGGGCCTGGGAGCGCTCCGGGTCGAGCTGGTCGACGTTCACGTCCAGCCGGACCGGGGCGCTGTGGCTGTCCAGGTGCAGGGCGCCCAGCGGGGAGACGTTGATCTTCGTGCCGCCGGTGAGGGACGGGCGCAGGGTCATCGTCGTGTCCATCGGGCCGACCGGGACCCGGACGTTTCCGACGACGAGCAGCCCGAGCCACGCGCCCAGCAGGACGACGGCCATCAGGCCCAGGGCCCTGGTCCAGCGGTTCGGAGGTGAGGGGACGAGTGCGGTTTCGGTGGTGGGGCGGGGGCGGCGGCGGATACGGAAACGGCTCATGGTGGTCAGGACTGCGGCTGGGACGCGGGCCATTGGTCCCGTATGCCCACGTGGGCATACGGGTATGCCGCGCCGAGCGGGTCGTACCCGCGTGGTGGCGGGGGTCTCGAACCGGGGTGGCGTACCGGACAATGGGCCTGTGCTGGAGATGACGCGCGAGGAGTTCGAGGAACTGGTCGCCGAGGCGCTGGACCGGATCCCGCCGGAGCTGACGCGGCTCATGGACAACGTCGCGGTGTTCGTCGAGGACGAACCGCCCGCCGACGATCCCGACCTGCTCGGGCTGTACGAGGGGACGCCGCTGACAGATCGTGGGGAGTGGTACGCGGGGGTGCTGCCGGACCGGATCACGATCTACCGGGGGCCGACGCTGCGGATGTGCGGGACCCGTGAGGAGGTCGTCGCCGAGACCGAGGTCACGGTCGTGCACGAGATCGCCCACCACTTCGGGATCGACGACGCGCGGCTGCACGCATTGGGATACGGGTAACGGGGCGCGTGTCCTCTTGTGGGCGGCGGGAGTTGGGCACGTTGACTCCATCACCCCGCCTCGGAGGTGGCTGCCCGTGCGCCCCTTGTACGTACCTGTCCGCCTGGCCGCCACCGTCGTGGCCGTCGCCGCTGCCACCGGCTGTATGAGCGTGGGTGACGACGACGGCGACCGGGCCAGGCCCTCGCACTCGGCCGGACCACGGGGCGGCGAGGCGCCCGACGGAGGAACGGCCTGGTCCGGTGGTGGCGTCGCGGGCGGCGGGGCCGCGGGCGGCGCCGATCATGTGCGCGGAAAGGACGGGAAGGGCGGTCGCTCGGCGTCGCCGGGTGGGTCGTCCGCCCCGTCCGGTTCGGCGAAGGCGCCGGGGGCGACCGCGTCGGGCTCGGCGCCGGCCAAGCCCGGGCACACCGTCAAACCGGGCGATCCGCCGCTGCCCCCGCCCGAGCCGACCCCCACCCGCACCACCACGGCTCCGGAACCGCCCCCACCGACGCCGGAGCCGCCCACCACCCCGGAGCCGACGGTCGCGGAGCCGTCCTCGTCGGCGCACGAGGACACGAGCCCCCAACTGGTCCAGCGGGAGCCGGCGCCGGAGGCGGGGTCGCCGGCCTAGGGCCGGCTTTCCTGGCGTGAGGCGCCTCCCCCCGGCCCTCGTAGCCGCGCCGACCAGGCATTTCCGGACCGGTTTGCCTTCTGGGGTGGTGGGTGCGTATGGTGGTAGATCGTTTGATCCCATTTGCCCGGCGCCACCGCAGAGCGCGCCGTGTGGCGCGTACTCTCCCTTACCGTGGCGGACCGCATTGAGGCGGTCGTGTGCGAATCACGGAGTTGACGGGCGCGTGCCGATGAGACTCCGGAAGGTTTCGCAGACGTATGTCCATCGCCAGTACTGATCATGCCGTCATGCCCGCGGGCGACGACCAGACCCCCGAGGTACCCGAGGTACCCGAGATCACCTTCTCCGGCCTCGGCCTGCCCGAGGGCGTCGTGCGCAAGCTCGCGCAGAACGGTGTGACCACCCCCTTCCCGATCCAGGCCGCGACCATCCCGGACGCCCTGACCGGCAAGGACATCCTCGGCCGTGGCCGCACCGGCTCCGGCAAGACCCTCTCCTTCGGCCTGCCGACCCTGGCCACGCTGGCCGGCGGCCGCACCGAGAAGAAGCGCCCCCGCGCCGTCATCCTCACCCCCACCCGCGAACTGGCGATGCAGGTCGCCGACGCGCTCCAGCCGTACGGGGACGTCCTCGGGCTGAAGATGAAGGTGGTGTGCGGCGGTACGTCGATGGGGAACCAGATCTACGCCCTGGAGCGGGGCGTCGACGTGCTGGTCGCCACCCCCGGCCGGCTCCGCGACATCATCGGCCGCGGCGCCTGCTCGCTGGAGGACGTGCAGATCACCGTCCTCGACGAGGCCGACCAGATGTCCGACCTGGGCTTCCTGCCCGAGGTGACCGAGCTGCTGGACCAGGTTCCGGCGGGCGGCCAGCGGATGCTGTTCTCCGCGACGATGGAGAACGAGATCCAGACCCTCGTCGACCGCTACCTGAACGAGCCGGTCTCGCACGAGGTCGACGCGGCCCAGGGCGCGGTGACGACCATGTCGCACCACATCCTGATCGTGAAGCCCAAGGACAAGGCCCCGGTCACCGCCGCGATCGCCTCCCGCAAGGGCCGCACCATCATCTTCGTCCGCACCCAGCTGGGCGCCGACCGGGTCGCCGAGCAGCTGCGCGACGCCGGCGCGAAGGCCGAGGCGCTGCACGGCGGCATGACGCAGGGCGCCCGGACCCGGACGCTGGCGGACTTCAAGGACGGGTACGTCAACGTGCTCGTCGCGACGGACGTCGCCGCGCGCGGCATCCACGTCGACGGCATCGACCTCGTGCTGAACGTCGACCCCGCCGGCGACCACAAGGACTACCTGCACCGGGCCGGCCGCACCGCGCGTGCCGGGCGCACCGGCACGGTGGTGTCGCTCTCCCTGCCGCACCAGCGCCGCCAGATCTTCCGCCTGATGGAGGACGCGGGCGTCGACGCCTCGCGCCACATCATCCAGGGCGCCGGCGCGTTCGACCCCGAGGTCGCCGAGATCACCGGCGCCCGGTCGATGACCGAGGTGCAGGCCGAGTCCGCGGGCAACGCCGCGCAGCAGGCCGAGCGCGAGGTCGCCCACCTCACCAAGCAGCTGGAGCGGGCGCAGCGGCGCGCCGCCGAGCTGCGCGACGAGGCCGACCGGCTGGTCGCCCGGGTCGCCCGTGAGCGCGGCGAGGACCCGGAGGCCGCGGTCGCCGAGGCGCAGACCGCGGTGGCCGAGGCGGCCGAGCTGCCGGACGTCGTCGAGGTGTCGGTGCCGGAGCAGGTGGCGGCGCGGGACGTCGAGCGCTTCGAGCGGCCCGAGCGGCCCGAGCGTTCCGGGTCCTCCTCCTACGAGCGCCGTGACCGTCGTGACGGTGGCGAGCGTGGTGGCTTCCGCCGCGACGAGCGCCGGGACAACGACCGTGGCGGTCGCTCCTTCGAGCGTCGTGACGGCGACCGTGGTGGCCGTTCGTTCGAGCGCCGTGATGACCGTGGTGGCCGTTCGTTCGAGCGCCGTGACGACCGTGGCGGCCGCTCCTTCGACCGCCGCGACGACCGGGGCGACCGTGGTGGCCGCAGCGACAGCGGCGACCGTGGTGGCCGTTCCTTCGACCGTCGTGACGGTGGCGAGCGTGGTGGCTTCCGCCGCGACGAGCGCCGGGACAACGACCGTGGCGGTCGCTCCTTCGAGCGTCGTGACGGCGACCGCGGTGGCCGTTCGTTCGAGCGCCGTGACGGCGACAGCGGTGGCCGTTCCTTCGAACGCCGTGACGGTGGCGACCGTGGTGGCTTCCGCCGTGACGAGCGTCCCGCCCGTTCCTTCGAACGTCGTGACGAGCGCGGCGGCCACCGCGGCAGCGACCGCCCGTTCAACCGCGACCGCCAGGGCGACCGCCCCGGCTTCCGCACCGGCGGTCACGAGCGTCCCTACGGCCGCCGTGACGACCACCGTGGCGGCGGTTCCTTCGGGCGCCGCGAGGACAAGCCGCGCTGGAAGCGCAACGGCTGACCTCCCGTAGCCGGCGAGCCATGAGCGCCGTGGGCCCCCCCGCTACCTGGGGGGGGGGCCCGGGGGGGGGCCGTCATGTAAACTGGGGGCAAACGCCCGCCCCGCAGCGGGGGGCGGGTAGAACCCCGAGATGGGAA